>JAHEEO010000258.1 GCA_024640665.1 Rhodospirillales bacterium
CGAAGACCGCGGAATCGCCGTGATGGTCTATATGCCTTTTGGCCGAACCCGACTCTGGAACCGAGTCTCTGGACGCGAAGTACCCGCCTGGGCTGCTGAGTTCGGTGCTGAATCGTGGGCACAATTCTTCATCAAATTTGCCGCATCGCATCCCGCCGTTACCGTTGTCACGCCGGCTACCAGTCGACCGCATCATATGATCGACAACGTAGGCGCAGCCTACGGGCGCCTGCCAAACCCGGATGAACGGCAAAGAATGGTCGAATACGTCGAAGCTTTACCTGCCGCATAGCGACTAAGCAAACGGCGGCAGCCTCCCGATGCGATTCGCAATACTTTTGCATCGCTACTTAGGTCTGGCAATCGGCTTTGTCATCTCACTTTGGTGCCTGTCGGCATTCGTGATGATGTATGTACAGTATCCGGAATATACGGACACCGAGCGGCCAACCAGCCTCTCAACACTGGATTTTTCTGACTGTTGCTCTGCTGAAACGCCACGTCGAATAGAGACTGCAATCGGCAACGGCTCGCTTGATCGCTATCGATTTGAAATGCTGGCGGAACGCCCGGTTATCCGGCTTTACAGCCGGGGCTATCAGCAGGTCCTCGATCTGATCACCGGAGAACAGCGCTTCGAATTCGACTCAGAAGCGGCCACGCGGATCAGCAAATCGTTTCTTAGTAACCTGGGTCTTGCCGGCAGAACTCGATATATCGGTGTTGTCGACACCGACCAATGGACCCTCTACGCGACCCACGACGCACATAGACCCTTGCATCACTTTGCGGCCGATGATCCCGCAGAAACTCAATGGTATATATCCAGCACAACGGGAGAAGTAGTACAGACAACGACGTTTCGCGAGCGTTTCTGGGGCTGGCTGGGCGCCGTCACGCACTGGATATATTTCACTGAGCTGCGCCAGCGTCCCGCCGCCTGGGCGCAACTTGTTATCTGGCTGTCGATAGCCTCGCTTTTTTTAACTTGCATAGGCATCTATATCGGCATTAGCCGACTAAAACGTTTCAGCAACGGCCGCTTATCGCCCTACAGAGGCTGGGCGCTTTGGCATCATTACGTTGGCCTCGCATTTGGTCTATTCACGTTGACATGGCTTGCCAGCGGCCTGTTGTCTATGAACCCATGGGGCGCACTGGAGGGAAGATCCTTCTTCCTCGATAATCAGCGGCTGCGTGGCGGAGAATTAGGCTCTGTACATGTTGTCGATACGCTCAGACTCGTTCAACAACAATCGCTACCACCAGATAGCGTGCAGATTGATTCTTCTATAGTAAATGGCGAACCGGCGCTCATTAGCCGGCAACAAGGCGGCGGCCGAATATTGCTAAGCGCTCACGACCTCACGCCAAGCCAGCGCGGCGAGTCGTTCTTCGATCAAGCCAGTGCGCTGCTTCGCCCAAACGCGGCAGTCAGCAATAAAGGATGGCTTGAACA
Source organism: Rhodospirillales bacterium (assembly GCA_024640665.1). Classification (GTDB taxonomy): domain Bacteria; phylum Pseudomonadota; class Gammaproteobacteria; order Steroidobacterales; family Rariloculaceae; genus JAHEEO01. The sequence continues at coordinate 1,460 of JAHEEO010000258.1, forward strand.
ACCCGACACGTATTATTACGGCCACCATCAGCCGATCGAACTGCCGGTCTATCGAGTTGTTTACGAAGATGGCGAACGCGCTTACTTGGATGGCCTTTCCGGAGAACTGAGTTACGCCGTTGATGCCTCACAAAAGTGGTATCGCTGGCTATTTCTAGCTCTGCACCGGGGTGATTTCTCAGCTGCGTTGAGAAGCCGGCCGATATGGGATCTGCTGCTGCTGCCGCTGCTACTGGGCGTGAGTATTAGCGCCTTAACGGGCACATGGCTCGGCTTCAGACGCCTGTTCCGCCGCAAAAAGCGACAAAGTCTCTCAGACTGATTACCCACTTCGCCGACGACTGCGCGCTCCATCCGCCTCGCTCGGAGCTCCCAGCGGTGCATCGAAGTGTGACGACTGCGATGCTAATTGAATTCGAGATAGCCGATTCGATTATTGACCGGATCCGTAAACCACAACCGGTCGGTTATTCGATCAGGTGGCTGGCGATCACTCCCTGCCGACACGCCAACTGCGCGTGCATTGCCGGCGGCAATGGGAAACTCCTTGATGTCGCCTGCAGGCGTTACGCGACCCAAATTTGCGCCCTTGGTATACCAAACGTTGCGATCCGGTCCGACCGCAATGTTAATTGGACTGCCGCCTTGGCTCGGAATCTGAAACTCGGTTATTACACCGTCCATCGTAATGCGACCAACACGATTGCCGGCGGGCGATATGCCATCCATTGTTCCAGACAGCTCTACAAACCACATGTTGCCGTCCACGCCAGTGGTAATGTCTCCCGGCCCACTGTTCGGTCGCGGCAATTCAAACTCTGTGATGACGCCTTGCGGAGTAATTCGGCCAATCTTATTGGTCTTGAACTCTGAAAACCAAACGTTACCGTCAGGCCCTGCTGCCAAAGCGCGCGGGCCGCTGTCGGGGGTCGGGATATCGAATTCGGTAATTAGGCCATTGGGCGTGATACGGCCAATCTTTCCGGCTGCAAACATCCCTATCCAAATATTGCCATCGGCACTCAATGCAATTGCTCGCGGCTGACTATTCGGTGTTGGGATTGGGAACTCGGTAATTGCACCGTCTGGCGTAATTCGCCCCATCTTGTTGCCGAGATGCTCAGAAAACCACATGTTACCGTCAGCACCGAGCGAAATAATGCGCGGCGAACTGTCTGGCGTTGGGATAGGAAACTCCGTATAGCCACTGCCGTCGGGATTCATGCGGCCAATTGCATTGTGCGATGCAAGCGTAAACCAGAGGGCACCGTCAGGATCAATCGCGACAGTGGTTGGGCCTGCCTGCGGCGTGGGCAGCTCGAAATCAAACACATTTCCGGATGCTTGCAATGCTGGAACCTCCGCCCCTGGCTCGTTTGTATCACGTGCACATGCAACAACACTCGCAATCAGCACACAACTGATCACCAACCGGCTAATTGCCATCTTATGCACTCCCATATATTCGTAACCCGACAGGCCAAGATTGTCCCAGCGACTCGAATGTTAAGCAAATCAGCGACCCGGCTTGCTTACTGGGCATCTGCAGCATCGAGCGCTTCCGCATCTTCTTTAAATAGCTCACGAAGCTCTTCTGCTGCATCCAATACGCTTTGACGAAACTGCGACTCATCGTGATATACGGCCATTTGCCTATTTAGTGTTCGCGCGTCATGGCCTGCGAAGGCCGCAACTATTCGATCGGCTTCCGATTTGGCAATCCCCAAGTGTGTCAATAACTCCGTTGCAAGCCCCAGGCTGCTGAGCAGAGTTTCGCGAATTACATAGTCCGCACCAAATTCCCGCAATCTCATCTCGTGGTGGCGATCATGTGCGCGCGCCAAGATCTTGACCTTGGGACAAGATTCGCGCACCTGGTTGGCAATTCGCAGCGATGCTTCAACGTCGTCGACCGCAATGACAATTGCGCGGGCCTTATCGACATGCGCTGCCCGCAGCAGATCGAGCCGCGTAGCGTCTCCGTAATAGGTCTTGTTCCCGTAGCGGCGCACAAACTCGACCTGACTTGCGCTCGATTCCAGAACCGTAAATGGAATATGCCGGGAAGTGAGCAGCCGGCCTACAATCTGACCGAACCTGCCGAATCCGGCAATGATCACCGGGTGTTCATCTTCGTCAATCTCATCGAACGGCCGCTCGACTGGCTTTCCGCCCAATCGATTACCCAATCCAACCAGCAATGGCGTTAGTGCCATTGAGAGCGTAATTACAATAACAACGATGTCCGCTGCGAATTGATCGATCAGTAAACCAGTGACACCGGCTGTGAGCAGCACGAATGCGAATTCGCCGCCTTGGGCCAACACCAGGCCGGTTCTCACAGCCGCCCACAACTCGAGGCCCTGCATGCGCGCTAATGGAACAATCACTGCAAACTTGATGAGCATCAGCGCAACCGTCAAGCCCAGAATGACCAGCGGCATATCGAACAGCAGCTCCAAATTTGCGGACATGCCCACAGCGATAAAAAAGAGCCCAAGCAGCAGGCCCTTGAATGGAGTCACGTCAGCTTCCAGCTGATGCCGATACTCGGAATCCGCAACAATCATTCCTGCAACAAACGCGCCGAGCCCCATAGA
>JAHEEO010000057.1 GCA_024640665.1 Rhodospirillales bacterium
TCAATGCAACGGTTAGGGCGCGCTGCACCGGGTTTGGATTGGAGCCGCCTCGGCCAAGCAACAAAGTGACGGGAATCGTGCCGGAATCAATTGTCAGCGGAGCTTGCAGTGCTGGCGTCATTGTCCAAGTAGTCGCCGGTTGATTTTTTGAAACAGACACATTGCTCTGAAAGCCGCTGGGAGGCGTTCGCGAGAGGTAAGGTCTGGGTCCTTCATCAAATCCATTCGGGTCAACGGTCGACGTGTCGAGCAAGTAGAGTGTTTTCGTGCCGCTGCTCGGCACCTGCGAAGCAGATACGATAATGTCGGGAGCGTTCGCTACGGCCCCAATGCCATTGGGATTGGTGATTGTCGCGATGTTTGCAATGATATCCCCGGGGCTCGCGCTGCCGAAAATCGCGGCATCGATTACAACTGTAGTGCTGGAGTTCGCAGCAACCGAAATATTGGAGATGTCGACGAAGCCGTTACCGTTCGCACCTGTGCCGCTGCCGGTTGATGCATTAGTGCTGCCGGGCGGCATCGATACGATCGAATAGCTGCTGATAAACGTGGGTATGTCGTCGGTAACAGATACGCCGGAGGCGGCAATCCCGGCGGTTTCGGTTAGCGTAATGGTGTAGCGCAAAGTGTCGCCAGGGTCTGCATCGCCGCCGTCGATATCAACGACGGATTTGGTCGAAGTAGAAAGGTCGCTCGCGACGACAATTGCGGAGTCGGCGCTGTCGTTGTTACTGAGATCAGTATCGACACTGTCGGATGAAACGCTGGCTGTATTTGTAACGCTTGGTGCGGCCGCGGAATCAATGTCTACCGAGAGCGTGATATCAGGCAGTGCCGCTCCAGAGCTCAGGGGGCCGGGATGAGTGCAAGTGACGTCAGCGCCGCTGGCTGCACACGCCCAACCAGTGCCTGTGGCGCCCGCGAAAGATAAACCAGCCGGCAGAGTGTCGGTAACGACAATCGGCGTCACTTCTGACTCCGGCCCATTGTTGGTTACAGAGATGAAATACTGTTCGGTACTACCAACGCTGAAATTTCCGCTATGCGTTTTGGAAATTTGCAGGTCGACAATTGGGTCGGTCGTGAAACTGATAACGGCTGCGCTCAGCAGTACCAAATCGGACCCGGAGCTATATGTCATCGTAGCTGACGTATCTCCGGCCGTGAGGAGGGGGCTCACGTCGTACGTATCTACATCGACGCCGTGGCTCGTTGTAGAACCCAACGTGTTCACGGTGCCATCAAACTGTTGAACTGAGGGCGAACTGGCCGGCGGTACAAGACCATCGTCGAGTAAGCTGCCGTTAAAGGTCAGGCTTTCCGAGAACCCACCCGAAGCGCCGGAGTTTTGCGGATCGCCTTCCCAGGTGATGGGAGTGACTTTGCCGTTAATCGAAGTGGGTGGAATTCGGAAAGTATCCACGATGATACTGATGGCGTTTGCTCGGAAAAGCCGAAATCCATCGAATACGTTCACAGCGCGAAGGTCTTCGGATGCGTCCTCATAAACTACGATCAGGCTCCATCCTGAAACCACCGCCTGAACGCCGCAGTAAAGATTGCCATTGTTGACTGTGAGGCTGGAGAAAGTGTACGTGCCGTTACCGTTAACTATTCCCGTAACGTCTGCAAAACCTGAAAAGAATTCGTAGTTAGTTCCGTTGTATGGAAATGTATCGGAGAAACTTCGAGCAGCAGTGACTGTGTTGCCATTGAGTTGAACTGTGTTGTCCGCGGCCGATCCTGAGCCAGCCCAATAGAGGTACGCGGCTCGAATCATTGCGCTGCCTGGGATAGCTGCAATGGACGCTGTGCTGGATCCATTCAGCGAGCATGCATTGCTGGTATTCGGTGCGCTGCGCAAACTGCCGCCAGTGGACTGGTAATTGACGTGGCCGACAAAGTTCTGAAACAGGGTAATCGGGGTCTGCGCCGCTGCTGGCGCGGTTGCGAGGCACAAACAGGCGAGCACCGCCGCAGAAATGAATCTACAGGCGAACCTCGGCGCCAACCTCGAAAGGACATATATCCTCATCGCAATCCATGCGGTATGGGTCTGCCGCTCGTCATTGAGCGGGACAATTCCAATAGGTGGGAGCCGGCAAGTGCTGAATACCAGCAGAGCGCTCCCGAACCAGGAGTCAGTCTCTAACATAATGGAATAGGCGTCTGAGATTCAGTTCACACGGTGGGGCGTGGCTGTCTTGGGTTCACGGGGCCGATAGCCGTGTTCTTAGCGCCAACCGTGCGCTTTGCCCCGGTGCAGATGCAGTTCTATTGCGACTGGCGAAGGGCATCCATGACGACGTCCCAAAATGGCCACCGTTCCTGCAGAAGTGCGGCAGCAGTGCTGACGGTACCGCCGTTCTCGAACAGCAGATAGTTGGTCTCGTCCGGTTCGAAGACTGGCCACGTCGGCAGGCCGGTCATATACGGAGTGCCTGTGGTTGCGAAAGCCACCCAAAGACTCGACATGATTGCGCCGAGCCTATGGTCGTCCGGTGCAGCGGGATCGGGCAAGGCTTGGATATTATCGAATACGTACGGGATCTCGGCTGCATGATAGGCGCCGAGTTCGGCGCTCTGCGGGCCGGGAGGAGAATGCGCAAAATAGTATAGGAATGCGTTCTGCCCAGCGCGGCGAGTTTGCTTAGCCCAAGTGACCATCTGCCAGCCAAACCAGTAATCCCGGAATGCTTCGAAGGCAGATCGCTGCAGGTTGTCGGCTGGATAAATAGACAAGAAAGCCGCACTGAGATCACCGTAATTTGTTGTTGTCAATGCAGTATAGGTCTCGACATCCGGCGGTATGAATGCAGGCGTGACCAGCGTGGTGGCTTCGTTGGCATTGAAGCCTAACAGTGTGGGTACTCGGTGCTGTCTTCCAGCGGCGAACGATTCGTAGGGTTGTTCTGGAACTGCCCAGCCGTCGACGATTTCGTTGGTTTGAAAACCCGCTGCTTCTGCAGCTTCTAGTAGTTCCCCGCCGGGCAGCTTTCGTAGTGCCTCCAAAGACTCTGCACCAATCGTTTTGGCCAGCTGGACACCAGCGGCTGTTGCTGCATTAATGTCCGGTCGATGCTCGAGTCGAGCACCGCTTTCGCCAATGACTTTGTGAAATAGGCCCCCAGCGAGCGGCGACACAGACAACGCACTGATGCTCCATGCGCCGGCAGACTGACCAAAGAGTGTGACGTTTCCGGCATCGCCCCCAAAAGCGGCGATATTGTCCCGGATCCAGGTAAGCGCTTTTACCTGGTCGAGCAAACCGTAGTTTCCGGCCGAGTTATGCTCGGATTCGGCCACCAACTCTGGATGAGCGAAGTAGCCAAAAACGCCTAGCCGGTAGTTGAGCGTAACGACGACAACACCCTGTGCGGCAAGATTGCTGCCTTCGTATAAATCGAGAGCGCCGCTGCCTCGTGTCAGAGCACCACCGTGGATCCATACCATAACCGGCAGATTTCCACGAGCGACATCGGGCGACCATACATTCAGATAGAGGCAGTCTTCACTGACTTCTCGTGATGGCAACAGGCGTGCGTAAAAACTGCCCGGTGGATACGGTTGCTGCATCGCATCCGGACCGAAAGCTGTTGCGAGGCGTCGCCCTTCCCAGCGGATAGGCGTTTCAGGTGGCCGCCATCGGCGACTGCCAATGGGCGCCGTGGCGTAAGGGATGCCCTTAAAGCTTGCGACAGAACTTTGGCTATTTGCTATGGAGCCAACAAGTGTGCCCTGGGCAATTTCGACAGTCGGGGTTTCGCTGGAGATTGGATCTGGCCTCTTGAGTACGCGCGTAAACTGCGCCGGCTGCGTTAGTTTGCTGGCTATACAGCTCTGTGTCACTGTGCGCGTATCGATTCGATAAATCAAGAAATTGCACCACGCAGAAAGTCCGCGATTCATGAAAGAGATTCTCGTTTTGTATGTCACCCGGGAAGGGCAAACTGAAAAAGCCGCCCAGCGAATTTCGGCACAGCTATCGGCCGCAGGTGTCGATGTTCAGTTGGCGAATGCAAACAGTCCCGAAGCGCTCGCATCGATTGCAATCGGGCGATCGACACAGTCTAGCGATCAAAGGTAGATAGCATGGAAATTTGGGTAGATGCGGACGCCTGTCCGGTCGTTATCAAGGAGATGCTATTTCGTGCAGCAAGACGCACTGGCGTGCAGTTGTCGCTCGTTGCCAATCAGCCGGTCTTTGTGCCGAAGCATCGCTCCATCAGAATGATTCAGGTGCCGTCCGGCTTTGACGTTGCCGACAACGAGATTGTAAAACGCTGCACGGCTGGCGACTTGGTCGTTACTGCCGACATTCCGCTGGCAGCTGAAGTAATTGAAAAAGCCTGTTACGCACTCAGTCCGCGTGGAGAGCTGTTTTCGGCAAACACGATAAAGAGCGTACTGAATATGCGCGACTTTATGGATACGATGCGGGCCAGCGGCATAGATACCGGCGGCCCGCCACCGCTCAGTTTGAGCGATCGACAGCAGTTTGCAGGACACTTGGATCGGTTGCTTGCGCAGCTAGTAACGGCTAAATAGCCAAGGCCCGACAGATTTGCCGGGCCTTTATCGATCGGGGCTATTTATCGATGGGGATGCGAATCTTCTGGCCGGGATAGATCTTGTTCGGATCTTCGATAATGCTCTTGTTGACCTCAAAGATTTTCATGTAACTACCGGCGCTGCCCAAGAATTTCTTGGCAATTCCGCCCAGTGTATCGCCGCTGACGATTTCGTAAATTTCGAATTTTTGTTCAGGCTCTTTCGGCTTGGGCGGGGGTGCTTTGAGATCGTCAGCAATAACCTGTTTGACACCGGCTATTCCGCCTGCGGTCAGCACAGCAAGATCTCTATCTGCTTGATTGATGCAATCGCCGCAAAGTGTGACAACGCCGTCGTCATATTTGACGTCGAGCCCTTTGATGGGTGTTAGTGTGGTTTCAAGGTGCTGTTGAATTTTCTCGGCGGCAACCTCGTCGCGATCAAATACTTGGCGCCCGAGATCGCGCGCGAAATCGAAAAGTCCCATTGGATTTCCTTTGTTTGTGTTTCGGCAAAATACTAGAGTCTATTCTAGACGATGTTTCTAGAGGTTGAACAACCGCAGCGCATTCGCGCCGCGGATTCGCCGGGCTGTGAGGCTCGGCAGCGCATCGACGCGGCTCAAGCAGCCTGCCATATCGCCAATGTTATGCGGATAATCTGATCCATAAAGCACCCGATCGGCAGAGCCTGCCACCTCGATACACAAGGCCAGTGCCGAAGGGGAATACAGTACGGCGTCGTAATAAATACGCCGTAAATACTCGCTGGGCTTTTCGTGAATGACTTCGGAAGCAGCCGGCAGATTTGCATGACATTGGTCCAGACGTCCGGCCAGATAGGGCAGCGTACCTCCGCCATGCGCGGCGATCAGCTTCAGATTTGGATAGCGATCCAGGAAGCCATCGAGGATCAGCTTTGAAAACGCAAGCGTCGTGTCGTACGTAAACCCCACCGCAGGAACCAGTCCGTAACGATCAAGGCCCATATCTTTGACACCTTGGGGTGTGGCTGGGTGAACCAGGACGGGCAAACCACGCCGATCGATTTCTTTCCAGATCTTTGCATAAGCTGGATCCGTCAGATTGGTGCCGCTAATATTGGCAATGACCATGATGCCAACAGCACCAGATTTGATGGTGCGCTCTAGTTCTTGCAATGCAAGCAGTTCATACTGCCAGGGCAAGGACGCAAACCAGCGGATTCGATCCGGGCGTATCGTCTGCTGCTCGGCCATGGAATTGTTGACCATCTGCGCAGCCTTCAAGCTCGTTTCGGCATCTCCAAAGTAGGCGTTTGGGCAAGTGAGCGAGACTATGGCGATATCGACGCCGGCGGCGTCCATGTCTTTAATCCGCTGATCGTAGTCCCACATCGGTGTTGTGATAGTGAAGAACGGAGCGCCATGCATACAGATGACGTCTTCACCCGTTCGCGTGACTTCACGAGTGTACTGGGGCCCCCCATTTTCTCCGAGCAGATACAGGTATTCTCGGGTCAGCATATGAGTATGTACGTCAATTACAGTCACTATTGCTTCCGTCCTGGGCGAAATAGACAATTCCAGTCTAACCACAAGGCGGCATCGCAGAAAGGCCCATCGAGTCTGTTGAGTCAGTGGAATTGAATTCTCATAGATATTTAGCCGGTTTCACGCTGCTGATTCTCGGCATCGCTGCACCGGTATATTCTGCAGTCGAGTTACTCGGCGTGGAGGGTGCTGAACGCGACAATGTCCTGGCTTTGTTGCGCTTGGATGACGAACCCTGTGACGCGCCCAGGCGGGTTATAGAGCAGGCGTTCAGGCGTGTTGAGACTGACATCCAAGCAGCGCTTGAGGCGTTTGGCTACTATGATTCCGCCGTCACGCAATCGCTGCGATTTGAATCGGATTGTTGGGAAGCAACCATACGGGTGACGCTCGCAGAGCCGGTTATTTTACGTTCAGTAAGCCTTGAGTTGACTGGTGATGCCGAGCAGGATCGTGCATTTGCAGCATTTCTGCAGAATCCGCGCCTCAGATCCGGACAAAGGCTCGTGCATGGTGACTACGAGGCGTTGAAGTCGGTGCTGAGCACGCTGGCGTTGGAGCGGGGTTATCCAGACGCACAGTTTGCGGCAGGTCGAATCGATGTCTATCCCGAAGAGCACGCCGCAGATATCGAGCTGCGTTTCGATTCAGGCGATCGATATCGTTTCGGGCCAATACTGCTCGATCAGTCTGTGCTGAACGACGCGCTCATTTATCGCTACTTCGAGTTCAGTGAAGGTGACTTCTACGACAGTAGGTTGCTGGCGGAATCCAGACTCGAACTCGTAAACAGCGGCTATTTTGACGCCGTGAATATCGTGCCCGGCACGCCGCAACCAGAGGGTCGCGTAATACCTGTGTCAGTAGTGCTCCGGCCATCCGCAAAGACGCAGATTAGTTACGGTATCGGTCTATCGACAGATACAGGTGCCCGGTTTCGCTTTGGGCGAAACATAAGGCGGTTTAATCCCGCAGGTCATCAACTCAGCGTGAATGGACTGTTATCGCCTGTCGTCACCGAGGCCAGCGCGAACTATCGAATGCCTTATGGCGATCCGCGCTCGGAATGGATCAGCTTCGATGTGGGAGGCAAGCGTGAAAATACCGACACATCGACGAGCCGTAGCTTGCAGCTAGGTGCGCGGCGCGTTCTCGAGAGGGATACGGGATGGATAAGAACGGATTCGCTGAACTATCTGGTTGAAGACTTCGATGTGAGCACGCAGTCGGGTCGCTCGCGTTTGTTGATTCCGGGTTTGCAATGGTCGCGGTTGCGTGCCGACGATGCCATTCGTCCACGTAACGGATCAAAGCTCACGTTCGAGCTGCGCGGCGCTGCTGACTCAGTGATTTCTGATACCAGTTTTTTTCAGCTCGTCGCCGAAGGCAAATGGATATGGACAATTGGCCGTTCGAGTCGATTCCTGGTTAGAGGAAAAGCGGGGCGGATTTGGGAGAATTCATTTCTAAACCTGCCGCCGTCCGTTCGGTTTTTCGCGGGCGGTGACAACAGCGTGCGCGGATTTGATTTTGAGACAATCGGCCCGCTCAACGAGATAGGCGAAGTTATTGGCGGGTCACGTCTCATTACATCGAGCATCGAAATCGAAAAACAGCTAAAGCCATTATGGTCTATTGCGCTGTTTGCGGATGCCGGAGACGCGTTTATCTCGGCAAGCCCAAATTTCAGCAGCAGTGTCGGCATCGGGGCTCGGTGGCGGTCTCCGCTAGGACCTATTCGAGTTGATATTGCGAAGCCGCAAACGGGTATAGAGCGCGACGTCCGCTTGCACATTAGTTTGGGGCCTGACCTGTGAAGCGCGCGCAGTTTTGGTTGCGAGTCGTTCTGGTCGCGGCTGGTGTCGTTCTGGCAGTTACGTTGCTTGGCTTGTGGATGCTCAATAGTGAGCCCTTCGCTCGATGGGCTCTGAATCTCGTTGAATCCGGCAGTGACGGACAGGTGCGTATTGGCAATGTCAGTGGCTCCTTTTCCGGATCTTTGGAGCTCGACAGTATTGAATTATTGCTGGATGAGGCCTCAGTCAGTCTGGGTGCAGTAACAGTTGCACTTGATTTACGTGGCCTCATTGCGCGCTCGCTCGTTATTGACGAATTGCGAATTGGGGCGCTGACATACCAATCCGCGACGCGTGCTGAGCAGTCGCAGCCAAGTGGTGATCGGTCGGTGCCGATATTGGTCTTGATTCGCAGCCTTGTGATTGCTGAGTCTAATTACGTCACTGCCGAAACTACTTTCACTGTCACAGATGCTGCCTTCGAATTGCGTTTGTTGAACAATCGACTGGAGATCAATGATTTTTCCGCCGCGTATGAAGGATTGCGGCTGCGTGGTAACGGTGCGCTGATATTAACTGACGTCGTTGCCGTGGAATCCGAATTGTGTGCCGTGGGAGTTTATCTGGATGAGCCGGTCTCGGGATGCGCACAAACGAGCGGTCTGCTGTCGGATCTCGATGTCGCAGCCCGATTTGAGGCGCCTTTCGATGTTGATGTGGCGGGTTCATTGCAGCTCGATAACCAGCAAACAGCGAACCTAAATATCAGTTGGCGCCAAGCGCGTCTGCGTTCAGTTGCAGAAGTCGGCAGCAGCATTGGACAAATCGAGTTAACAGGACCACTGAATCGGCTTAGATTAGAGGGCAGTGGTGCCGTCGAGTATATTGATGAGTCCCTGCAGTTTGGCCTTACTGCTAGGCTTGAACCCGACATCATAAGTCTTGATAGTTTGCGGCTTACCCGTGGCGAACTTGCTGCACGTTTCAGCGGCGAAATGTCAGCGGATTTTTCAAGAGCGGCCGTTGAAGTTTCACTTGCCAACTTCGATCCGGGACTATTCTTCCCGGGCTGGGACGGTGATCTGCAGTTGCGGGGTAACGCATTGCTGTCGAGCCTCGATCCGCTGCAAGTCTCAGTGGACGACTTAGTCGTCGGCGGAACCTTGCGCGATGTTCCGCTGGCCGCAACCGGCAGCTTTGCCTACGATACGGAAAATTCTCTCCGAGCGGCTGCTGAGGTTTCAGCGACCAACTTCGATCCAGGATTGTTCTTTCCGGGCTGGGACGGTGATCTGCAGTTGCGGGGTAACGCATTGCTGTCGAGCCTCGAGCCACTGCAAGTCTCAGTTGGTGACTTGGTGATGGGTGGGACTTTGCAGGACAGGCCGCTAGCGGTAACAGGTGGCTTCGTCTATAACACGGACCGGCTCCTTATTGAGCAACTGCGGGCGGTGTCAAGGCAGGACAGCCTGGAGATCAGTGGTAGCTATGGCGAAGCAATCGATCTTTCGATTCAGGCCAGCGTTAGTGACTTGGCAATTGCGGCCCCAGACCTTAAAGGCAGTTTAGTCGGTAATTTAGCTATCGGTGGTTCGCGGGAGTCTCCGCGCGTAGAAGGTGCGTTGGATATTCAAGCACTCGAATACGGGGATAACATTGCGGCCGCTATCAATGTCAGTGGCAACGTCGGCCTTGCTTTGACTGATACTTTTACGCTTCAAGCATCTATTGATGGACTCAATGGTGGCGGCGTCGAGGCTGATCGCATCGAATTTTCTGTCATCGGAACTGCGGGGCAGCATGAACTGGAAATCAGCGCACAGTCAGATCAATGGCAGCTAAGCGGGACCGCGGCTGGCGGCCTTCGCGATAGTCAATGGGATGGAATGCTTACACAGCTCAATATCGCGCCAGCAGAATTTGATGAGTGGAGCTTGGTGTCAGCTAGCGAGTTGTCAGTTGCAAATAATCTGTTGCGTGTGCCGAAAGCATGTCTAGCACGTGAAATATCACAAGTATGTTTAGAGCTGGAATTCCTTGGAACGCCCGAAGACCGTATTCAGATAGATGCAAACCAATTCGATGTGCGCTTGCTTACACCCTTTTTTCCGCCGGGCGTGGTTGCGCGTGGATTGTTCGACGCACATGGTGAATTTGAAGGCTTGTCAGGCAGTTTGCGCGGAGCGCTCGCTGCGAATGCTCAAAATGCTGGTGTAGAGTTTGACCTCGGTGACGGCGCATTGCTTGATGTGCCGATCGATGATATCGCAGCCAATGCTGTCTTCGATGGTGGGCATACATCGATAACTGCCAATCTCGAAAGCCAATCAATAGGCACGGCATCCGTTTTCTTTGAGACGGACGATGTTCGTGAAGCAGCGTCTCCTGTGGCGGGTATGATCGAAGCGCGCTGGAACGACGTCAGCCCAATGTCCTTGCTGAGTCCTGATGTCGATACCGTCGGTGGTGCAATCGACCTTTTGTTCGATCTGGGCGGGACGCTGGACGCGCCAACGGCGGAAGGTCGGGCGAATTGGCGCAACGGGTTGATTACGGTGCCGGCCTGGGGTTTGAGTGTCGAACAAATCGAGGCCGAAGTCGTTGCCGGTAACAGCCAAAGCGCGCTGTTCAATGCGATAGGCTATGTCGGCGGTGCGGCATTGAATCTGGAGGGTGAAATTGCGATCGATCCAGAGCGCAACTGGCCAATGCGTCTGAGCCTGAGCGGCGTCGATGTTCCATTGGTGCAACTGCCTGATGTCGAGATATATGTTTCTCCCGACCTGCAGGTTGACGTTCAGCTTCCAGCCGTTGTCGTTACCGGTACGGTCGATGTGCCTAGAGCGTTGATTTCGAGCGTTGAATTGCCAGAGCAGGCCGCGACGCCGTCGGCCGACACCATCATCCATGGCCGCGAAGACGATCCGCCAAGGCCGCTGAACGTCAGTGCTAGATTGGCAGTGAATCTTGGCGATGACGTGCGGTATGAAGCGATCGATCTTCTGTCGCGAGTCACTGGCTCATTGGATGTGAGTTATACGTCCGGGTTAGGTGCATCAGCGACAGGCGACCTCACCGTCTCTGGAAATTACAATGCATACGGCAATCCGCTTGAGCTAGAGCGTGGCCAGCTCATTTTTGTGGGGCCGTGGGATAACCCGTCTCTGGACATCCGAGCCGTCCGGCGTATCAGTGAAATTACAGTGGGCGTGCAATTGAACGGCACTTTGTCAGTGCCTCAAACCACGATCTTTTCGGAGCCTGCCATGAATGAGACTGACGCGCTTTCTTACTTGTTGTTCGGTAGGCCCATCGAAACGGCAAGTGGTGGCGATTCCTCGGTGCTGCAAAGCGCCGCAATTTCCATGGGGTTGCGTCAGGCGTTACCTGCCATAGAACGTATCGGCGACACGCTCCGCCTCGACGATTTCACCATTCGTAATACCGATACCGATGCGGGTGCGCTAATGGCTGGAAAGTATCTGAGCCCCAATCTTTACCTGCGATATAGCTATGGCCTGTTTAACCGCATCGGTGGACTGCTGCTCAGATATCGAATTACGGATCGATTAAGTATAGAGACGCAATCGGGCGACCAAAAATCCATGGACCTTCTCTATACGGTTGAAAAGAACTAGCTAAAGGCTGCAACGACGATGAACTCTATTTCGATTGGGGCCGGGGCGCCATTTCCGGCGGGTGCGACGGTGGTGGATGGCGGCGTCAACTTTTCAGTGTTCAGCCGCAATGCGACAGCAATGACTCTGCGCCTGTACTCGGATGCAACGAGCCAAGATCCGATAAGAGCTGTTTGTTTAGATCCTGGCTACAACCGCGACCGGTTTATGTGGCATGTGTTTGTAAGCGGCATAGATGCAGGCGTCTATTACACCTGGAGCGCCGACGGTCGTGGTGATCTCGCGGCCGGGCATCGATTCGATTTTTCGCGAGAGCTCGTCGATCCGTTCGCCCGGGAGGTCAGCACGCAGCTGTGGGCGCGCACCATGCAATCGCCTCAGCGCAACTGCGTTCGCGGTCGCGTAGTTGTGGATGACGATTACGACTGGGATGGCGATAAGCCGCTCGTGCGAGCATTAGAAGACGAGGTGATCTACGAACTGCATGTCGGCGGCTTCACGCGGCACGCAAGTGCAAACGTGAAAAATCCTGGCACGTTCGCAGGCGTAACCGAAAAAATTCCCTACCTGAAGCGCCTGGGCGTGACCGCAGTAGAACTATTGCCCATTATGGCTTTCGACGAACTGGACGTTCCGGAAGGTGTCGCCGAAAGGGGGCTGAAAAACTATTGGGGCTACAGCACGCTGGCGTTCTTCGCGCCGCACCCTGCATATGCGAGTAGCGACGCTCCGCGTGGCGAATTCCGGGACATGGTCAAAGCGCTGCATCGCGCCGGAATCGCGGTGATTCTCGACGTAGTTTTCAATCACACTGCTGAAGGCGGATCAGACGGGCCCATTGTGAGTTTCAAGGGGCTCGACAATCGCATCTATTATCATCTCGAGCCCGAAGATTTGAGTTTTTACCGTGATTACACGGGGTGCGGCAACACCGTTAACTGCAATCATCCGGTCGTTGCTGATTTCATCGTCAAGTGCCTTGAATACTGGGTCGAAGAGATGCACGTCGACGGGTTTCGTTTCGACCTCGCCAGCGCAATGTCACGTGACGAGACCGGGGCGCCGGACATGCATGCACGGGTGCTCTGGAACATCGAACAATCGCCGATTCTGCGTTCTCGAATGCTCATTGCCGAAGCTTGGGATGCCGTTGGATTACATCAGTTGGGGCATTTTCCCGGCTATGCCTGGTCGCAGTGGAATGACCGTTATCGAGACGATCTGCGAGCATTTCTGCGCGGCGACCCGGGATGTATTGGACCTGCAGCCACACGTATTGCGGGTAGCAGCGATCTTTTTTCCCACGCTGAACAACGTCCCCGCCACAGCATAAATTTCTTGAGCTGCCATGATGGCTTTACGCTTTTTGACTTGGTCAGTTACAACGAAAAGCATAACGAGTCCAATGGTGAGGACAATGCCGACGGGCACAATCACAATGTAAGTTGGAATAGCGGTGTCGAAGGGCCCACGCAGAACGCTGAAGTGAATGTACTGCGTCTCCGTCGGGTGCGAAATTTGATGGCCTTATTGTTGCTGAGTCAAGGAGTGCCGATGTTTGTTGCCGGAGACGAGCGCTTGCGAACGCAACATGGCAACAATAATGCTTACTGCCAAGACAATGCCATTGGCTGGCTTGATTGGAGTACGACGAATGAACAAGATGAAATGTGTCGTTTCACGAGAGAAATGATCGCACTGCGCCAACGCCACGTAAGTCTGCGTCGGCGTGATTTCATCGCAGCGAATCATGCAGATACGCCGACATTGCATTGGTTCGCAGATACGCTGCAGGCGCCAAATTGGGACGATAGAAAAGCGCGTATATTGAGTTTTCAGCTTGCGGGCAATGAACCTGGCGAGTCCGCTCTTTGTGTCTTTATCAATATGTCAGGCAGGGCCCGCGTTTTGCCGTTGCCTGCAGCGGAACATGGTTATTGGAAGCGGCTCGTCGATACTGCTATGAGTTCGCCGGAAGACATTTTGCCAGTCAGTGAGGCACCGGAAGTTTCAGACTCGAGTTATATGCTTGCCTCGTTTGCTGTTGCCGTGTTCGAGGACAGTAGAGATTAGTCGCTTCGCATTATCGAGTTAATGCGGCAACTCTTAGCACTATGCCTCCGAGTGGCGGTAATTTCAGTTGTAGCGAATGTGGCTGACCCATTACCGGTCGACTTTCGCTATAGATGGCGGTGCCATTCCCGAAGTTTGAGCCCCCATAGTGTTGCGAGTCCGAATTGAGAATTTCTTCATAAGCACCTTCCATTGGCACGCCGATACGATACCTATCGTGCGGAACGGGGGTGAAATTCAGCACGACAAGAAGCTGTTCGTCGCCATTGCGCCGAGCAAAGCTGAGAATCGAATTAGCACTGTCTTCCCACGAAAGCCAATAGAAGCCGTCGCTATCGCTGTCTTGGTGCAGCGCGGGATTGCCGCGATACAGCCTGTTGAGATCGCCAACCAGTTTGGATATGGACGCGTGATAGTTGTCATTCAGCAGATGCCATGGCAGCGTTTCGTGATGATTCCACTCGGAGGGTTGCGCCATTTCGCCACCCATAAACAAGAGCTTCTTACCCGGATACGTCCACTGAAACATCAGCAGCAAGCGAAGGTTGGCAAAGCGTTGCCAATGGTCTCCGGGCATTCGCCCCAGCAGAGAGCGCTTGCCGTGAACGACCTCGTCATGGGAAAGCGGCAGCAGAAAATTCTCGGTAAACGCATACATAGGGCCG
>JAHEEO010000259.1 GCA_024640665.1 Rhodospirillales bacterium
TACAACCGTAGAGCACGTTCTATCTCAGGCAATTCTGGGCGCGCCAATATTCCCGACGTATTGGCGCTGGAATTCAACCATTGGGCTAGCCGTCCGCCGGTTTCGTAACGGCAAGAAGGTGCCACCTCAATTTCAGCGTACCGATGCCGAAGACTTGTTGGCCACGGTTTTTCCCGACCAGCTCGCTTGCGCGGAGAACTTGGGAGGTGGAGATCGAGAAATCCCTTCGCATCCGCTTGTTGACCAAACGGTTCATGACTGCATCCGTTCAGCAATGGATATAGATGGCTTGCAGAAATTGCTGCAACGAATCGAGTCTGGTGAAGTAACTGTTCGGTGCTGCGATTTGTCGACGCCGTCGCCGCTCGCGCAAGAAGTCTTAGCAGCGAAAGCCTACGCGTTTCTCGACGATGCGCCTGCGGAAGAACGACGTACACTGGCAATACAGACGCGCCGTTACATGAGCGTCGCTGAAGCCAGTGAAATTGGCCAATTGGATCCCGCTGCAATCGAGCGAGTGCGAAAGGAAGCGTGGCCGGATGTACGCAGTGTGGACGAGCTCCACGACGCGCTGAGTTTACTGGGTCTTGTGCTGCCGGAAGAGGGCGCTCGCGCCGCAGCTTGGCAAGAGTACTTTGAGACACTAATAACAAGCCGGCGAGCGACCCGATTTGAAGCGGACGCAAAGCGTTTTTGGGTCTGCGCAGAGCACCTCGGGGCATTTAAGCTGTTGTTTCCGGACGGACAGGCTCTTGACGAGTGCGCTCAGCTTGAGACTCATCCTGCAACGCCTGACGCCGCGCTTGCCGAAATTGTTCGCGGCAGGCTGGAAGGCCTGGGGCCGGTATCGACAAGAGCGCTTGCCGAGTCCTTAGGATTGGACACTCAGTCGATTGACGTCGCATTACTAGGGCTCGAAACCGAAGGCGTGGTTATGCGCGGTAGTTATACCGGGCAGCATGGCGAGGAGTGGTGCGAGCGGCGCCTCCTTGCTCGGATTCATCGCTACACGCTGAAACGGCTGCGTAGCGAGATTCAGCCAGTCACATTGGCGGAGTTTCAGAAATTCCTGTTTCATTGGCATGGTCTTGGTAACGCGCAACGCGAAGGCGCGGCTGCCCTATCCGCTGTGCTGTCCGAATTGCAGGGCGCCGTGTTGCCGGCGGCCGTTTGGGAGCGTGCTGTTTTGCCGGCCCGCATTGCCGATTATGGCGGCGATTTACTTGATCAGCTCAGTGTTTCCGGCGAAGTGGTCTGGTGGCGACCGCGATTGCGGGGGAGTGCCGCTAAACAAACGGTTGCAGCCTCGCCAATTGCCATCGTGCCGCGCTCATTTTTTCCAGTCTGGCAGTTGCTTGCAGAGCAGATCGGTGCCGACGATCAGCTGGTTGCAGATTTGAGCAGCCAGGCAACTCGAGTTTTGGAGCAGCTGCAAAGCAGCGGTGCATTGTTTTTCTTAGAGCTGGTCATGCAGTCTGGATTATTGCGTACGCAAGTCGAGGATGCTCTCGGCGAGCTCGTAGCGAGGGGCTTGGTGACGGCAGATTCGTTCAATGGCCTGCGAGCATTGATTCGCCCACAAAGCAAGCGCCCGAGATTCGGCAGCCGGCACCGCGGCGCTCACAGTGAATTCGACGCCGCTGGCCGCTGGGCGCAGGTCGTGCGCTGGCCGAGTGTGGAGGCAGCGGATGCTGAGCAGCTCTCAACCGAGGCAATTGAGCATGCTGCAATGAGCCTGCTGAGACGTTACGGCGTCGTTTCGCGGGCGATTGTCACGCGCGAAGACCTCGCGCCTGCATGGCGCGACCTGGCCAGATTTTATCGGCGCGCCGAGGCCCGCGGAGAAATCCGCGGTGGACGATTTGTGGAGCCGTTCGGTGGCGAACAATTTGCATTGATTGACGCCGTGGATAGCTTGCGCAGGATTAAGCGCGATGGCGACAAGGATGAGTGGCTGGCCGTCTCAGCTGCAGACCCTGCTCAGCTATCGAGCCTGGTGGGCGAGTCTGTAAAAGTTCCGCAAATTGCAGCCAACCGAATAGCGTTTCGCGACGGTGTACCGATAGCAGCTGTAACGGGGGCAGGATTCCATATGTTTGAGCATCGCAACGCACATTATGAAGCGCGGGCCCGCAAGGAATTATTCTTCGATCGCTCAGCAAGGCCGGACGCCGGGACATCGATTCGCTTTCAATCTCGGAGGCGGTTTCGATGAATTCTCAGCCAATGCGCATTGCCGTTGTGTTTGGCGGCACGAGCATGGAGCGAGATGTCTCTGTTGCCAGTGCAGCACAAGTCATTTCAGCGCTGCGCGGTCGGGGCCATAGTGTCGTCGCGGTAGATGCTGCGAGAGGGCGTTTGTCCGCGACCGAGGAGGCTGTCGTGCTGGCGGATGCTGTCGATAGAGCGCCGCCAGAACAAATCAGAGACAGACAGTTGAGTCACCTCATACAAGCCGACGTTTTTCGAGGTATCGATGTAGCATTTCTTGCTATGCATGGCGGGGAAGGTGAAAACGGCACGTTGCAGGCTCTGCTGGATTTGGCCGGTGTTTGCTATACCGGCTCTGGTCAGCTGGGCAGCGCCATTGCAATGGACAAAGATGTATCGAAGCGATTGTTTCGGGCCGCGGGCGTGCCTACCGCCGATTGGTTAATGACGCCGGCCGCAGCAGACGAAGTCGGGCGCGACCTCGGGTATCCACTGATCGTGAAACCAAACAGCCAAGGCTCGACAGTCGGCTTGAGTCTCGTCAGGCATCCAGATGAGCTCGATGCAGCCTTGGCTAACGCTCATCAGTTTGACAAGGAAGTCATGCTGGAGCGGTACGTTCCCGGGCGCGAGCTGACGGTGGGAATCGTCGCTGGTGAGGCTTTGTCCGTCGGAGAAATAATCATCCCCGGCGGGGGATTGTTTGATTATGAGTCGAAGTATCAAGTGGGCGGCGCCAATGAGGTATTCCCCGCGGACATCACCGCTGCAATTGAAAGTCGAGTTAAGGCGCTGGCCTTGAAGGTGAATAAGGCTCTGAAATTGGCATGTTACTGTCGAGTCGATTTCCGACTCGACCCTGATGGCCAGCTCTGGTGTCTCGAGGTCAATACACTGCCCGGGCTTACATCGGGCAGCTTGTTACCGCGCTCTGCGGCAGCCAGCGGCATTGAGTTCGCGCAATTATGCGAAACGATTTGTCAGCTGGCTTTACAAAAGGAATGAATACCGGCAGCTGCCGGCACTCATTTCAATACTCCTGGCGTTAGCGCCCCATTGCTAAGTCGCGTTCGTTCTTCATGCCGAGCTTTCGCATAACCATGGCAGCTGGGCAAAAACCGGTAAACGATTGTTGAAACAAGTTGGCGCCGACAAAGACGGTTAGCCAGACAAAATTTGGGTGCACGAAGTAGCTCAAAGCTACCGACAGCAGCACCATAAAACCTGCAAATGCAGAAACACCGCGTTCAACTGACATTATCAATCTCCTCTATTTTCATCAATAACTGAAGCGCACACGAAAATACGCATTACTGTTGTCTTCGAGCTGGCCAAAAAAAGTATGCTGTTGCTGGCCACCGAATAGGTTGGCACCGCCGGAAAAATTCCAGTTATCATTTTGGCGAAAAACAACGTTTGGCCGCATATAGTAGTCGCTATCGCTCGGTGAAAAGAAAGTGAATAGCGATAGTGTCAACTTATCCTGGTTAGTTCGATACGTGAGCCGGTTGGTCAGCAAGTGGCGCTGTTCGTCTGGCTCGAATGCCTGCGCTGGCGAGTTGCTCAATAAAGCGCCATAGTCTTGCGTCCATTCCAAGTAATACTGTACGCCTACCGTGAAGCGCGGGCGCGCCTCGAACTCGTAGCCCAATAACACACGGATTTGATCGTTCGGCACAAAAGGATTGCTGCCTTGCTTGTCTTCACGCGATTGATGGTAAGCAAATTCCACATTAAACAGACCGCTTGCAAGTGGTCTGCGCAGGCTTGCGCCATAGACCGAGAGGGCCGGAAAGTTC
>JAHEEO010000058.1:0-4710 GCA_024640665.1 Rhodospirillales bacterium
GCGCACCGGCCTGCTGCAGCAGCACCATCGCGCGCGCGAACTGACCCACAAGCGCCGATTGATCCGATTTAACGAGCACGGCAGTTTCTGGCGCCTGACGAATCACCGCGGCAACTCGGCTCAGAAGCACTTGCTCGTCAATCGCAACTTCGGGATCACCGCCAACGTTAAGATAGAAAAGTCCTTCTCGGTCGATACTGACGATGAGCGGCTCGTTGTCACTAAGCATGTCCGGATCGAGCGGCTCGGCCCCAACCTCCGGCAAGTCTACCGAAATTCCCTGCGTCAAAAGCGGTGCCGTGATCATGAAGATAATAAGCAGTACGAGCATGACGTCAATGTACGGAACGACATTGATCTCGCCCATTAAACGCCGTTTTTTTGTGCGACTCATCGTGTCACGCCTGCTGGACTCGATGCGCCCGACCCAGTTGCAGCAGATGCACGACTCGAAGAGTTACGATGAAAAATCGAAGACAGCTCTTCCATGAAAACGTCGTAACGCACTTCCAGTCGATCAACCTGATCCGCATAACGGTTATAGGCAATGACAGCAGGAATCGCCGCGACCAGGCCCATTGCAGTTGCTATTAACGCCTCAGTAATTCCCGGCGCAACCATTGCGATCGTCGCACTTTGCACGTTACCAAGCGCCTGGAACGAGGTCATAATTCCCCAAACCGTACCGAATAATCCAACATACGGACTGGTTGATCCTACCGTGGCAAGAAACGCGAGATTACGTTCGAGCTTATCGACTTCGCGCATCTGGGAAACATGCATTGAACGCCGCGCACCTTCGACGATCTGCTGCGAAGACAATCCGCCTTCTTGCTTCAACCGACCAAACTCCCGAAATCCCGCCTCGAATATGCCAGCCATACCCAAAGGCGTAACTTCAGTACGTGCAATATTTCTGTAAAGCGTAGTGAGGTCACCGCCGGACCAAAAACTAGCTTCGAAATCACTAGCTGCTTCTATAGCTCTCTTGATGGAGCGCCGCTTTTCAAAAATGACGGCCCAGGAAGCGACCGATGCAGCCAGCAACACCAACAGCACGAATTGCACGACTAGGCTCGCTTCAAGCACTAAAGAAATTATCGAGAGATCGTTACCCATCAAACCCACTCACTTATTAGTTGGCGCGGAAACCGCTTTGGTTTCTGCGTATTGATATCCATGCAAGCCACTTCTGCCGTACCTTCGCAGACCAATGCACCTGTTGGTTCGTGTTTACGCACTGACTGCGCAAATGTCATCCGTGCACCGCGAATTTCAGTGACTTGTGCCCCAACATACAAGATGTCACTCAATTGAGACGGCGCAACGAACCGAGCTTCGATTCTTGCCAATACGAAATTTGCGTTGTGCTCATCGCGAAATTCGGCATGATCGAAACCTCTGGCGCGCAGTAATTCCGTTCGCGCGCGCTCCATAAACCGAAAATAGCTCGCGTTGTAAACCACTCCTTGCGCGTCGGTATCCTCCAGATACACGCGTATCTGAAGGACGAACTGGCTATGCGAACTTTGCATGTCGCTCAAAACAGGCTGGGCGTTTCGGTTGCTGCGCGATGCGAGGGCACCTGCAAGCCAAAATGCAGATATGCTGCTTTGGTTGCGATCCTGCCCCGCGAAGTGCGCTGCAGAAAACCCTCTTGAATCAAGTAAGGCTCTATAACATCTTCAAGCGTGCCACGCTCTTCGCCGACTGCCGCAGCCAGACTCTCCATACCCACCGGTCCGCCATCGAACTTTTCGATCACTGCCATGAGCAGGCGACGATCCATCGTATCGAGACCGTGTGGATCCACTTCTAAAAGGTCCATCGCCGCTTTTGCAATTCGCTGATCCACTGTTCCATCTGCTTTGACTTGGGCAAAATCACGAACGCGGCGCAACAAGCGATTTGCAATTCGCGGTGTGCCTCTGGAACGGGACGCAATTTCTCTCGCACCGCCTTCATCAATTTCCAAATCGAGAATACTCGCTGTTCTTTCAACAATGCGCTGCAAATCCGAGCTGGCATAAAACTCCAAGTGCTGCGTGATGCCAAAGCGATCACGCAACGGTGATGTCAGCAGTCCGGCTCGCGTGGTTGCCCCGACTAAAGTGAATGGTTCTAAGTCGATCTTAATGGACCGCGCACTGGGCCCCTCGCCTATCATAATATCGAGCTGGAAGTCTTCGAGCGCCGGATACAGCACCTCTTCAACTACGGTGCTGAGCCTATGAATTTCGTCAACAAACAAAACATCGTTGGGTTCCAGCTTGGTCAACATTGCTGCCAAGTCGCCTGGACGCTCGAGCACGGGCCCGGACGTCTGGTGCAAAGCAACATTCAATTCGTTTGCAATGATATGTGCGAGCGTGGTTTTGCCTAATCCAGGCGGACCAAAAAGCAGCGTATGATCGAGCGCTTCGCTGCGCTGCCTTGCAGCAGTAATGAAGATTTCCATCTGCGCCTTTACGCGCTTCTGTCCGACATATTCCCGGAGCGCTCTCGGTCGCACAGAGCGGTCGAATACTTCATCGCCCGGACGCGGTTCGCCATTGATTAAGCGCGCTTCAGTCAAACTCTTTTCCTCTGCCTAGTGACCATGCGTGCGCCGCAATGCTTCACGAATGAGCGCCTCCGTTGTCAGTGCAGTCGCATCGAGCGACTTCAACATCTTCACTACTTCGGCGGGTTTGTAGCCCAGCGCCAACAGCGCATTTTCTGCTTCGCTTTGCGCGCCCGCAACAGGCGCTCCTGGACTTCGAGTACTGATTTCCTCCGGCAGACGATCCGCCATCTCGATCAACAGCCTCTCAGCCGTCTTCTTGCCAATGCCAGGCACCTTAATCAGACTCGCCAGATCTCTGTTGCGCACGCATTCGTAGAAACCTTCCACTGTTGAACTCGACAGCACGCCTAGCGCGATACGTGCGCCGATGCCGGATACCTTCAACAGGCTGCGAAACAACGTGCGCTCAGCCTCATTGGCAAAGGCATAAAGCAATTGCGCATCTTCTCTCACCAATAGATGCGTCACCAGAGTGATCGACGCGCCTATCGCAGGCAGCGCGTAAAATGTCGACATTGGCGCTTCGACTTCATACCCAACGCCACCGACGTCAATCGTTAGCCACGGAGGCCGCTTACTGACCAATTTACCGCTCAGGTGAGCAATCACGCGCGTACCGCCGCTTGCAGCATTAGTGCGCTCGTGCTCCGCTCGTGTGCGTGGCAGATGGCCGCAGCTAAAGCGTCCGCCGCGTCGGCCTGAACCGCCTCGCGGATACTGAGCAATAGGCGCACCATGTGCTGAACCTGCGCTTTTTCAGCACCGCCGTTACCTACGATCGCCTTCTTAATATGCCGAGCGCTGTACTCATGAATGCTTGCATCAATGGCAAACGTTCCGCATATGGCCGCTGCACGCGCCTGACCGAGCTTCAGCGCACTATCCGCATTGCGACTCAAGAATACCCGCTCGACCGCAATTTCCGCTGGCTGCAACTCTTTGACCAATTCAGTAACTGTCGAGAAGATCGTCTTTAAACGCGCGCTATGGTCGCCAGATGTACGCACTTCACCCCAACGCACTGGCACGGCTTTGCCATCCGCCCAATCAATAACGCCGTAACCGGTTATTTGCGAACCAGGGTCGATGCCCAGAATACGGATAGTTGACTTCATTCAGTCAGATTCGCTCAAGAATTCCTCGGGAAAATCGGCATTCGAATACACCTGCTGCACATCATCCAGATCATCCAGCATTTCCAGCATTTTGAGCAGCGATTCCGCCGCGGCTGCGTCGACTTCTGCTCGCATCGAGGCGCGCATCGTAACTTCGGCATTCTCTGAAGGTAAGTCGCTGGCCAGCATCGCTGCATTAAGGGCTTCGAATTCGTCGGGACCGCAAATGACTTCGATCGACCCGTCGTCATTGACCACGACATCGGTTGCGCCGCCTTCGATTGCGGCTTCCATCACTTTTTCTTCATCGGTGCCAGCTGGGTAAGTCAGCAAACCGACCTGGTCGAACAAGTAAGCCACGGAGCCATCAGCGCCTAAATTTCCACCAAACTTTGTAAACGCATGGCGAACGTCTGCAACCGTGCGATTGCGGTTGTCAGTCAGGCAATCGACCATGACCGCAACACCATTGGAACCATAGCCTTCGTACCGAACCTCGTCGTAATTATCGCCGTCGAGCTCGCCACTGCCACGTGTTACAGCGCGGTCGATGCTGTCCTTGGGGACACTCTGCGCTTTGGCCTTGTCGATCGCCAAACGCAGACGCGCGTTCGCGGCAACATCACTGCCGCCAGCCTTTGCGGCAACCGTTATTTCCCGGATGAGCTTGGTAAAAAGCTTCCCACGCTTGGCATCCTTTGCGCCCTTTTTGAAGCGAATATTGGCCCATTTGCTATGGCCAGCCATAAATACGCACCCCAGCTAAACTGAAACCCTGAATATCGTGAACGCCCGGTTCCCGGCCACGCATTTCACAACCAATCACAAACTCCGATGCGAGCCCATAGACCCACATCCGTATGATAACGGGATTAGCGACGCAGGTGCGAGTTAACGAGTGTTAACGATTAATGGCGTGAATCGCGTGTTTATCCACGGCCAGCGCGGCTTCATGCATTGCCTCGCTGAGCGTTGGATGGGCATGCACGGTTCGTTGCAGATCTTCTGCCGATGCCTGAAACTCAATCG
>JAHEEO010000058.1:4720-14229 GCA_024640665.1 Rhodospirillales bacterium
GATGACATGTACGCCAAGAATCTCATCATCCTCTTTGTCAGCAATGATTTTCACCATGCCCGAGGCTTGCTGCAGCGCTTTTGCCCGCCCGTTTGCAGCAAATGAGAACACGCCCACTTTGTAGTCGATACCAGCAGCCTTGACCTCCGCTTCGGTCTTGCCGACCCAGGCAATTTCGGGTGCAGTGTAGATCACCGAAGGAATAGCATTGTAGTTGACTTGAGCGTATTCCCCCGCGATAAGCTCCGCCACCATGACGCCCTCTTCAGTGCCTTTATGCGCCAGCATCGGTCCACGGACAACATCGCCCACTGCCCATACGTTGGATTCTTGAGTGCGGCAACGGTCATCTACCTTAATGAACCCGCGCTCATCGAGTTGCACGCTCGTGCCTGCGTCCAAAAGATCTTCGGTGACCGGTCGCCGTCCTACACAAACGATGAGTTTGTCGAATTCGAGCCGTTCAACCGCATCTCCCATCGAGTACTCGACGACGACGACATCTCCTTCAACGGCAGCCTTCGTCACCCGCGCATTCAGCCGAATGTCTAAACCAAGCTTCTTAAACTGACGCAGCGCATCGGCGGCTATTTGCTCATCGGCCATCGGCAGAAACGAATCCATCGCTTCGAGCATGATGACTTCAGAACCCAGGCGGCACCATACGCTACCCAACTCCAGCCCAATTACACCGGCGCCAATGACTCCCAGGCGACGCGGCACAGTATCAAACGCCAACGCCCCGGACGAATCCACGATTTTGTTACCATCAAAGGGTACGCTCGGAATTTCTATCGGTGTCGATCCGGTAGCGAGGATCACATGCTTCGCCTGAAGAGTTTCTTTCAGACCGCCGTCGGACGTCACTTCAACGCGCTTACCGCTCAATAATCGGCCGCGACCCTTTATCCCGTTTACGCCGTTCGCTTTGAATAGCGCTTGAATGCCCATCGTCAGTTGCTTCACGATGCCAGCCTTGCGCGCCTGCATTGCCGCCACATCGAAGCTGAGACCAGTCGCCGAGATGCCGTGGGCTTCGAACTCATGCTCCGCACGATGAAATAGTTCAGACGATTCGAGTAACGCCTTGGACGGGATACAGCCGACGTTGAGACACGTTCCGCCAAACGGCTGCGTGCCGTCCGCGCTAGTCCAATCATCTACACAGGCAACCGATTTGCCCAGTTGTGCGGCTCTAATTGCCGCCGGATAACCAGCGGGACCGCCGCCAATGACGACTACGTCGAATTCCTTGTCGGTCATATTTACACTGCCTGCCACTAAGCCTAAATCTCGAGAATCAAACGCGCCGGATCTTCCAGCTGCTGTTTGACATGCACCAAAAACTGCACGGCATCGCGACCGTCTATGATTCGGTGGTCATATGTGAGCGCCAAATACATCATGGGACGAGCGACGATTTCGCCATCCACCACCATTGGGCGCTGTTGAATAGAGTGCATTCCCAATATGCCACTTTGCGGCGGATTCAGGATTGGCGTCGACATCATTGAACCAAAAATTCCGCCGTTGGTGATCGTAAAGGTTCCGCCAGTGAGTTCTTCCATTCCGATATCGCCCTTACGAGCTCGCTGACCATAGTCCGAAATTGTTTTCTCGATGGCTGCAAGACTCAAGGTTTGCGCATCGCGAATGACCGGGACCAGCAACCCGCGATCGGTAGAAACTGCAACGCCGATATCAAAATACTCGTGATAAACGATGTCAGTTCCATCCACTGACGCATTGAGCATCGGATATGCCCGCAGTGCCTCGATGCTTGCCCGCACGAAAAACGACATGAAGCCAAGCTTGATGTCGTGACGTTTAATAAATTCGTCTTGATAGCGCTTCCGCAAGCCGATGATTGCGCTCATGTCCACTTCGTTAAACGTGGTTAACAAAGCAGCGTTGCGTTGCACTTCAACGAGACGCTCAGCCACCCGCGCGCGCAACCGCGTCATGGCAACGCGTTGTTCAGACCGGCCGTAGCCAGCAGCACCAGTTGCACCAATGTTCACCGGTGCAACGCTATCGTCGCCAGCCGCGCTGGCTTCACCATGCGCAGCCAGATGAGACAGCACATCAGACTTCGTAACACGGCCATCGCGCCCGGTTCCAGAAATCTGACTGGGATCGAGATCATGCTCTTCAACCAACGCGCGAACCGCTGGCCCCATCTTATGACTGGCTTCGTCGCTGGAGACCGCAGCTGCGGCAGGTTCGGATTGTTTTGCATCGGCATCGGCATCGGCGACTGGCAACGCTGCCGGCTCCGCGGCAGTTTCTGCTGCGACTTCGCCAGGTTCAAGTACCGCCAGCACAATCCCGCTCGTAACGGTTGTGCCATCAGCGACTTTTATTTCCTTAAGCACGCCATCAGCTGGCGCAGGCACTTCCAGGACAACCTTGTCTGTTTCGAGATCTACCAGATTCTCATCGCGACGCACTGAATCCCCGGCCTTCTTGTGCCACGCGACGAGCGTCGCGTCTGTAACCGATTCTGGCAATGGCGGAACTTTGACTTCTATGCTCACGGCGGACTCACTCTAGCAATAATTGCTTTTAGCTCTTAGGGTCTTCACTGGCGGAGGCCGACAAGGCGGCAGCCACCAAGGCCTGTTGCTGCTTGACGTGCAGGCGGTGGATACCAGGCGCCGGCGCTGCAGCGCCCGGACGACCGGCGTAAAAAAGTTGATGCTTAGATGTGAGCGCTTCTTGCAAGCGATGCCGGATCTGATACCACGCACCCTGATTCTGGGGTTCTTCTTGACACCAAACGATTTCGCTCGCATTCGGATAGCGATCAATCGAAGCCGCATACTCATCTATAGGGAAAGGATATAACTCTTCAATTCTTACGATCGCAACATCTTGACGCTCTTCCTGACGTCGCGCTTCGGCTAGCTCGTAGTAGACCTTGCCACTGCAAAAAACGATACGACTGACAGCTTGATCATCCAACTTCTCAACTTCTTTGATGATCGGTTGAAAGCGTCCCTGGCTCAATCGAGACAATGCCGAACTCGACTTCGGATGCCGCAGCAGGCTCTTCGGCGTGAAGACCACGAGTGGCTTCCTGAGTGGCCGCACCATCTGTCGCCGCAATAAGTGGAACATCTGCGCAGGCGTGGAAGGCACAACGACCTGCATATTGTGCTCAGCACATAACTGCAAGAATCGTTCGAGCCTAGCTGAAGAATGCTCTGGCCCCTGGCCTTCATAACCATGCGGCAAGAACATGGTTAATGCCGATAGCCGTCCCCACTTCGCTTCGCCGGAACTGATGAACTGGTCGATGACAACCTGCGCGCCATTCACGAAGTCACCAAATTGCGCTTCCCAGATGACGAGAGAGTCCGGTGAAGTTGTGCTGTAGCCGTACTCAAACCCCAGCACGGCCTCTTCAGAAAGCAGTGAATCCGTCACCGTAAATGCGCGCGGATCTTTCGCAATGTGCTCGAGCGGAACGTGCATAGAACCGTTTTCGCTATGGTGCAAGGCAGCATGCCGATGAAAAAACGTACCCCGCCGGCTATCCTGGCCTATCAACCGAACCTTATAGTTTTCAGCAAGCAGCGATGCATAGGCCATATTCTCAGCAAACCCCCAGTCCATGGGAATCTCACCAAGCGCCATCTTGCGGCGATCAGTCATAATTTTTGCAACGCGCGCGTTCAGCGAAAAGCCCTTCGGCACGGAAGTAATTTGCGCGCTAAGTGTGCTGACATCGGCCTCACGTACGGCGGTTTCAACCGGCATACCCAGTGATTCTTGATAGTATCTGGACCAGTCAACTGTATATTGATTTCCAATCATTCCCAACGCGTGTTCGTTCGGCGTCCGGCCGTCGTCCAGACATTGCCGGTACTCATCCGCCATGTTTCGAATATCACTATTCGAAACGACACTCGCTTCTTCCAGCTTATTGGAATAAATCGCTAATGGCGTGGGATGCGCGTTGATGGCTCGATACATCACAGGCTGTGTTGCCGCTGGCTCGTCGGCCTCGTTGTGGCCGAGCCGTCTGTAACAAACCAGATCGATGACAACGTCTTTGTGGAATTCCTGTCGATATCGTAATGCGAGCCGCACCGCAGCCACCGCGGCCTCTGGATCGTCACCATTGACATGAAATACCGGCGCTTCGACCATCTTGGCGATATCCGAGCAATAGGCTGTCGAGCGGCTGTCGCGGATCTTACTGGTCGTAAACCCAATCTGATTGTTGATTACGATATGCACCGTGCCACCGGTGTAGAACGCCTCGGTCTGTGACAACTGAAACGTCTCTGCAACAACACCTTGACCTGCGATCGCGGCATCACCGTGAATCAGCACCGGCAATACTTCGCTGCCAGAATCGTCATTGCGGCGGTCTTGCCGGGCACGGACCGACCCCTCGACAACCGGATTAACAATTTCCAGATGCGACGGGTTGAACGACAATGTGACATGCACGTTGTTGCCGGCAGTACTCAGGTCGGAGGAAAAGCCCATGTGGTACTTGACGTCACCGGACCCTTTCAGGCTGGCAAGATCGTAGTCACCCTCAAACTCTGAAAACAGCTCCTGCGGCGACTTGCCCATCACGTTAACAAGGACATTTAAGCGGCCACGATGCGCCATACCGATAACGAGTTCGTGAATACCTGTTTCACCTGCTCGCTGAATAAGGTCATCCAACATCGGGATCAGCGTTTCACCGCCCTCTAATGAGAATCGCTTCTGACCGACGTATTTGGTGTTTAGGTACCGTTCGATTCCCTCGGCCCGCGTCAGTCCGCCGAGAATGACGCGCTGCTCTTCCGGGGTGAACATTTCCTGCGTCCGGCAGGTTTCAAACCGCTCGCGCAGCCATAATCGCTCCCGCGCGCGCGAGATATGCGCAAATTCCGCAGCGAATTTGCCGCAATAGATATTCTTGAGAAGTGCCAATATGTCGCGGAGCGCCATTTGGCGATGGCCGGTTCCGGCAAGGCCGCCGGTGTAAAACTCGCGTTCTAGATCGTTTTCATTGAGCCCCAGATAATCCGATTTGAGTACGGCTGGCACCGGCCGCTCCCACAAGCCGAGCGGATCGAGATCGGCGATCTGGTGGCCGCGGAGGCTGTAAACCTGGATAAGGCGCGACACCGCAGCTTGCTTTTCGCTCGCCAGCCCTTTCCCCGGCGCGCCGGCCATTACCCCGCCTTGCGGTCCCTTCCCTGCGCCACCATTGGCTCTCAGTCGCTGCTCGAGGCCCCGGCGAATGGGTCCGTGTGAAACCTCGCCGCTATCCGGGCCCAAATCGGCAAAGTATTTGCGCCAAACACGGGACACGCTGCCCGGATCGTCCAAGTACGATTCATACAGGGATTCAATGTAAGCGGCATTCGCCCCTTGCAAGGGTGTGGATTGATACTGGCGTTTGAGCTGGGTAGTCATGGCCTACTAACGAGAGGCATATAGCCGTTGAATGACAAGGCTTCAAGCCCTCTAGCCGCGAAACCCGCGTAGTTTAGTCAAATAGCCATTAAGTTCAAACGAAATGTGTCAAAAAATATCTCTGAGCAGCCACATTTCGTAACCGAACAAGACGACATAGCCCAATAAAAGCCACTGAAGAATGGTTTTTACGCGGACGACCCGAAACAATTCCGCGCGCGCCATCGCCACGAGAACCAGCACACCGCCACCCGTCAAGATCATCTTTATGATGGCAAACATCTCGGGGTGATTGGTCAATACATAGGCTAGGAAAGGGTTTGCCTCACGAGCGCCATGGCGCAGCAGCGTCAGCGTGAAAAACGCGTCAATGACGCTGATCAAAACCGTCGTTACAGCGAGAAACAACAAATCCGGCGAATGCCAGTCCAGATGATATTCATCGCCGGTCCGCCGGTCCGCACGGCGCCGCGCACGCACGCTGCCGCGCAAGAAAGTGCCCAGCGTCAGCTCCCGACGTTCAGCCAGCTCCCGGCGTTCGCCACTAGAGGCTTCGGTCTGCAGAGACTGAAGCTCGTCAATGGTGTCCTTTTGAGTCATGTGATTCCTGGCCAGTATCGGGGTTCGCGCTTCTTGTAAACGCCAGTCTAGTCGGGCTTGGGGCACGATACCGATGCTGCCGGTCACACTTCGGGCGGGAAATTTGCCGCAGCGCTGTTTTTGCGCGTCAACTCGGCCGTGCCGACAAACGTCAAGGCCGCTGCAGGATGAAGACAAATCTGCGCTATTGCGGCGGCGTGGTAGCTTTTGACAAGTAAGCAATCAGGCTTGCGCGATCAGCAGGGTTTGCATAACCCGCAAACGCCATATTGTTGCCGGGCAGAAACGAGTCTGGCGCCTGGAGCCAAACGTCGAGATTTTCGGCACTCCAGACGATTCCGGAGTTCAACATCGCATCTGAATATTCGAAGTCGGCTGCTGTGCCGGCCGCGCGTCCAAACATCCCATTCAGGTTTGGCCCAATTTGATGCGGTACGCCGGCATTCAATGAATGACAGGCTTGGCAGGCGAAACTCAAAATCTCGCCACGGCGCGTATCGATCGGGTTGGCTGCTTCGGCGGGCAATTCGCCAGCGCTGTTTGCAGTGCGCGACGCATCGCCGGAAGCCGTTTCAGCGGAAAAGTTTGCAGAGTCTGTTGAAGGTGCGCAGGCCACCAAGCCAAATAAGGCTGGAATCAGCACTAAAACAAAAGATCCCAGCCGGAATGCGGGAGTTGCCACTACCATGCCCACCTTATATTCATGTGCAATACGACGTCTGGCGATGTGCTTACCTGAAGATCTTCGTTCACACCGAATTCCATCACACCCCGATCGGAAAACGTCCACCAACCGCCGACCGTAGCCTGGTAGGATTTTTCTCCGATCTCCTCCAACGGACTGCGATACAACGCACTGTGCATGTCTAGCTGAACCTTTAGACCAAATCGCCGCGCAATGCTCAAGCTGCCGCCAACAACACCTGTGTAACCCATTGTGCGCTGCCCATAGTTGAATTGCGTTGCCTGGCCAAGCCGTAACAATCCAACCCCCCAATAATATCCAGCAGAACGACGTTTAAATTGAACGCTGCGCGGCCGCAAGAACGAAACTGCCCAATCGGTGGCACCGCTCCCCCCGAGAATAGACTCGTCACCCGTAGGCAATTTGACCCAGGCATTGACGTAGCCCGCGTCGTCTCGGGCGCCAAACCTATATCCAATGCCAAGTTGAGCGTCCCCAAGCCCAGCCGCGGATCCGGTGAGCGAATAGAAGGCATCCGCGCCACGCGCCATTTGAAACTGGACATTGCCCTCTGGCTGATTGTTCCGCCCGCCATCTGGCAGACCAAACGCAGAGTGCCATGCATCAATGACGTCATCTAATACGCCACCGCTGACTCGATAGTAGGGAAGCTCAATGGAAACAGACCAGGCATCGGCAAGCGTTTTGGACAAGAATAGGCTGGTACGCCAAGTTTCACCGTCCAATACGAGCAGATCTGGGCCGCGCAACGAAAACCGATGATGATTGGCAATGTCATTCGTAATCGCCACTTCCAGCGGTGCTTGAGGCGCATGCCAGGCCGGCAGACCAAATATCGAAATGAGCGGGCTGAGATTGCGGGTTCGAAAAGGTGTCGCTTCTTGCGCGTGAGCAGATAATACAGAGAAAGACAGCAAAACGACGCCAAATTGGATGGGCTTGATTGAAATCATATCGGGCACTGCGAAACTGACACGCATTGTATACAGGCTTGCAAACAATACCTATGAACACGCGGCGCACATTACCGTTGCCCCAGATGGCTTCGCTTAGCGCGATAGTCCCTGTAACATGGCGCCAACATTCGCCGTAGCCAACCACCCATGCAACGAATTCACACAGTATCACTGCTACTCCTGCTCGCGCTTGGCGCCAGCGGCTGCGAAGAAGGCATCAAGCGACCGCCACCGGTTCGCGTAAACGTCGTCAATGCTGCGGCTGGCTTCGCTGAACTCGCGTTCCTGCGAGGAGGACGCGACGAAGCCGCGCTTCGCTACAATGACACCGCCGACTTCACGTTCGATTCCGATACCTACACGTTCAGAATTACAAGACCCTCACCGAACCAATCCGAGCAGGTAGTGGTTGATAGCTTCACGTCCACACTGTCACCCGAGTCACGATACTTTATCGTGCTGATGCAAGATGGCGTTGACGTCAACTCGATTATTTATGCACGACCGAAGTTCGATACGCAAAGCCCCGATTTCCAATTCTCCGTGGTGCATGCAGCGCCAATGGGCCCGACGGCCGATGTTTATATGGAATCAGCAGGTACCGACTTGCTCAACGCAACCCCGATTGGCACGCTGAGCTTCCAGCAAGACCTGCCGGTCAGGACGCTTCCCGCAGGGAACTATGAGGTCACGCTGACGGAACCGGGCAACCCCGCTAACGTCCTTTTCAAATCCAATGACGTTACTTACCCTAGCGGGGCTTCATTCGCAATGGTGCTAACAGACGGCGCAAATGCTGAACTGAGTGCGCTCAACCTTGTGGTTACTTCCAGCACACCACTTGTATTGAACGACACTGAAGCGCTGACTGCAGTGCGCGTGATTAACGGCGCCGCAGATGGCCTGGCGCGAGACGTATATATAAACGATGATTTAACCGCGCCTTTGGTAAGCGCGATAGGCGTTGGCGCGGCATCAGCTTTTATTCCGTTCACGCCAGGCGCAACGAAGATCACCATTACGCCGGCAGGTAACCCGAGTGTTATCGAATTAGAACAGACTGTTTCGCTTGGCCCTGGAGCAGTTTACAACGCTGCGATTGGTGGCGACTCGGCGGAACTAGGTGCGTTTGTTGTAGCCGACGATCGCCGGCGGATTCTGGATCGAGCGCGGGTCCAAATTTTCAACACGATCAACTATTATGAGACTGCACTCATTTTTATTAAGCCGGTTGGAACAGACACGAGCAGTGCATTCCCCGAAGAGTTTCTAAACTCGCCTAGCGGGGGCACAAGAACGCCCTATGCTCCGGGGGACTACGAACTTACGATTCGAGAGCCTATCGCTAACAATGTCATTTTCGGACCGCAGCCTTACACGCTGGCTGCGGGAGGCGTTTACACGATGGTAGCGCTGGACAGTGGTGACGGAACGAATGCAAGCGTACTTTTTGTGGATGATATTCCGTAGGCAGCTGTTTCGTGCGGGGAACTTCGCGACCCGCAGTCTAGTCGAGTTAAATTAGGACATATTCGTTAAGGGGACAATTCATGCGCGCAACCAACTTGGTTCTTAGCCTGAGCATCTTGGCATTGAGTCATTCTGTCTTCGCTGCTGAAGCAGGCGACAAAGCCCCTGCTTTTAGCGCATATGAATTTTCCGGCGAAGCGGTATCGTTCCCTGATAACGAAAGCAATAAAACTTCGGTCGTCGTGTTTTGGGCTACATGGTGTGGCTACTGCAAAGCTTTCATGCCATACCTTGCGCAGATTGAATCGGACTATCGCGATCAAGGCGTACAAGTTGTCACGATAAACGCA
>JAHEEO010000260.1 GCA_024640665.1 Rhodospirillales bacterium
CAGCATTGCGCCAATTGCGTACAAATCCAAGGCGAGGACGGCGCGGCTTGGCGTCCATGCGCGCTCTTCCCGGGTAAAGCCGTTGCGGCCGACGGTTGGTGCAGCGTCTGGGTGCAAAAGCCAGCCTGATCTGTGCCTGTTTTCGCTAGCAATAAGCTGCATGCCGATTATTCGGCATGCAGCATAGTCTCAATTGTCGGTAACAACTCGCGGAGGATTGCTTCTCCGTTCTCGCTCTCGACCAGCCCCACCAAAATGTAGTTTCGCCATTCAGGCCCCTGCACGAGTACCGAGTCGGCATGCCACTGGCGCCAGCTTCCGGATTTCCTGAATATCTGCGCTAGCGGTGCGCGTCGCTCAAGTTCGGCGACAAACTTGTGATGAATACCTGGATCCGACAGATCGGCCAACATTTGCTCTGACCGGCGTTTATTAATGAGACGCCCATTGGCCAGCAGATAGTAGAAGCGTGCCACCTGCGTCACCGTTGCGCCATGAGATACATTGAAAAGTGGATCGCCACGACGGACGCCTTCCGACGCGTAGCGCTTACCCACCCAAAGCCCACCGCCGCGCGCTTCGTCATAAAAGCCAAACTGCGGATCCCGCATCACTGCTTCGACTTTGCGCATGCCCACTGCATCGAGCGCGCGAGTTGCTGCAGAATTGCTCGACACCCTAATCATGTCTTGCAGCGTCTTATGCATTTCTGGCGTTTCTTCGAGGGAACCGTCTTCGAAAGAAACATAAGCGCTAAGCAAAATAGCGATCTTGGGCAGGCTCGCTGCGTACATCATTTGGTTGCCGTTCACCCTGGCATAGCGAGGAGATTCGGCACCCAGATCGACGACACCGACGGCAAGTTTCTTGCGCCGCACCAAATTTTGCCATTCCGGGTGAGCGCTGATCTGCGCTTCCAATTGCGACTGCAATTCGGAATCGACCAGATCATAAAGTGGGTGCCATTGGGAATCGGCTGGCGGCTGCGCGGTTGCACCGGCCGTCATCAAACTTGTTGCCAATAGAAATATCAACTTGTTCATAATTTGGGGCCCATTATGTGCTTGCCGCGACTTGCTCTGGCGTAAGTTGGCGCAAGCGACGGTTTTCGTAAACGAGAAAAATGGCGATACCAATCCAAACGAAAATCAGCAGTACATTTATTAGCAGAAAACTAACCAAGTCAAGCGCGATAAATCGCGTGCCAACGAGCACCGTTAGCGCAGCAAACCCGTCACCGATTCTGACAAACAGCGTGTCAATCGCTGTTTTTGCCTGGTACAGCATTTCCTTTGTAGCAGGAAGCCAAAGCATATGCCGAGCCGTGTTGTTGACTGAAT
Organism: Rhodospirillales bacterium; assembly: GCA_024640665.1. Classification (GTDB taxonomy): domain Bacteria; phylum Pseudomonadota; class Gammaproteobacteria; order Steroidobacterales; family Rariloculaceae; genus JAHEEO01. The sequence continues at coordinate 1,341 of JAHEEO010000260.1, forward strand.
AGTTGCTGGAGTTTTCGGCAACCTTCATTGCCTTGATGACACCAATCACTGGTGCAATGGCCATTGATATATATGCTGCGAGTGAGATCAGAGGCGTCGCCAACATCAGCGCCATGAATCCACCGTAGCGTAAGATGCGCGACACGAAAAATGCCTGCAGCAACAGTCCAGCGATGTTGACCCAAAAATAGAGATCGCCATAGAACGCCGTAGTCGCCGCATTCACCATGCGGGAAATATCTTCCGGCGCGGCGCCAAGTCCATTGATGTTGTCGCGAACAGACTGTTGCACTAAGCCGAAGAGAATATTGTCCCCACTGGCTACGACCCAACTGAAAATCAGCACCATCATCGCCGTTCCAGTCAGGTACCGGTGCTTTCTTATAAGATGATAGGCGCCTTCATTATCTGGCGCCGCCGGCTCCTGCCAACGCGTTTTAGTCCATTTCGAAGGGTCGCCGTATGTACCACGCCGATCCGACCAAGCCGCGAGGGCCAAAGCGCAGCCCAGTGGCACTAAGGACAGTAAGATCAGATCAAACGCGGCCAGTTTCTCCAGGCTGATCAAGCGCTCTCCAACCCAGGCGCCCATGGCTCCGCCGGCTGAAGCACCAATGGCAATGAGTGGGAACAGCCGTTTGCCGCGTTTCTCTCCATAAATGTCTGCCGCGAATGCCCAAAACTGCGCAACCAGCGTGACACTGAAAATGCCAACGAACATGTAAAACGCAATTCCTACATAAGGCACTTGCTCCCAGATGAACTCGGGCTGCAAAAACCAGAACACCACCAGCATGACGCCGAATGCCGCGCCAACCCGCAGGATCAGTTCGCGCCGAGTCCAAATCGTCGCCAGTTTTGCGTAGATGGGAAGTACGGCAACTAGCAGGACACTCTGCCCGAACGCCGAATAGGCTTTGACCTCGAGTTGCGAGAATCCCTGAAACAGGGATACAGATAACCAGCCTTCGCGCACCGGCTTTATGAAGTAGTAAGCCATCAGAATTAGAAATAGATTCATGACCAAGATTAGGCTTGTTATGCCTTCACGCGGCTGCACCTTTGCGAAAAGACGCAAAAAATGCTCAAGTCGTGACAAATGTTGGGAACTATTCATGTTCGTAGCGTACTCTAAGCTGCATGATCAACAGCGTTAATCTCGTAGAGCGACAAAACCACCGTCGAATCATTGCAACGGTCTGGGCAGGAATGCTCGGGTTGCTTGCCTGCGGCGCCTCCGCGCAGTCGCCGTTCGACCCGCCCGGCGCGCAAGTGTTATCCGAGGCACGGGCGCTTGTCCAGAGCATGATCGACAATCCTCGCGGACCGTACTCACGCATCCGCTGGTACTGCAACGATGGCACCGTGCAGCCACCCCAAGCATTTGCCTGCAGCGAACGCGGGGGCGGCCGCCAGCATGCCGAATATTCTGATCAAAGACGCCGCTTGGCCGAACTCGGCTGGTCAACAGGCACAATCATCGCGGCACTGACTTGGGACGAATTCTACGACGCAGGGCGTCGGCAACAGCGCCTGCGCGAACTCGCGCTCGAGAAGTATCTAACTGACATTGATGACGGTTGGGTCTTGCGCCGCGCAAGAGACTACCGCGGTCGCGTCCAGATAGAAGGCGAAGAAGCCGCCGGGCAAAAGCTGCTTCTGCAGTTACTCGATAACCGCCGATGGGTCGAGCAGAACTTTCTGCTGGCTCGCGAAAGTGTCCGCACACTGCCACACCGCGGTGGCGCAGAAGACGCCACGCGCGACGCCAGACGTGACGCCATCGATATCGTGGAGCGCGACAGCAGTTTCGAACGACTTAGAGTCGAGGTTCACACCACACCTTCGGCCGCTACCGCTGGTCGTATTCGTGCCTGGGCCCAATCCAAGCCCGCCGAGATCAATAACGCCGCCTTGGCGCTCGGTGCAAAACTTGATGCCCTTTACGGCACAGCCGGACGGCGCGAACGGTTGGCCGAACAGCGTACTCGCCTCGCCGCTCAGCCATCTACTGGAAGACTTGCCGAGTATCTGGAATTCACGGTGCAGACGCCCGCGGACGAACGATTAGCCAAGCTCGCCGGGTTGTTACGCGATGCCCGCACCACAATACAGTCACCGGTGAGGGCAATCGACCGCATCCTGTTGTTCGATGTGATCGGTGAGGCGGAAAATGAGCTCACAGTCACGGTCGCAGAACTGCTGCAAAGCGAACAGCTATCGCGCACGCAATTGCTGTTCGTTGCCGAACAACTTGTTGATGCAACGTTTGGCGCTGGTTTAACCACGGAAGGTGAACGCGATGCCTTGCGCAGCGCGTGGCCTGCAACCGGCACAGCGACGGTTGGCATCGGAGACTATGCCCGTGTCATTGGTTACCTGCGTCGCTTACCGCAGTGGGCAGTGGGCTCGGCCAGATATAGTTTCGCAGAACCTTTGGTTCGCTATAGCGCGCTAGACTCGCGCGCGAACGCATTCGTTGACGATTTGCTGCGCAGCTCACCGCTGGTAGGAATCGCCGAAATTACGCGTCGCTTAGCGAAAGACCTCGCAGACTTAACCGGCGTCACGCAGAACATCAATGGCCGAATTGGCGCCGCAGCGTTTGGACTCAACCCGGGTGTTGCGGTTGGCAACTTGCGCATATTTGAAACCGCAGAGT
>JAHEEO010000059.1 GCA_024640665.1 Rhodospirillales bacterium
TTCAGACAAATGGATCACGCGAAGTCCTGGTCCCGCCGCCTCCAGCCGATAACTAACGCGCTTTTGTTGGTTTCATGCGTCTTGTTGTTCGCTGCGACCGGGTCGCTGGCGCAAGAGACGACGGACCTAGTTGCCAATTCGCTCGCAGCAGACTCAACGGCCGACTCAACCGCTGTGGTAGACGAGTGGCCTGCCGTGCTCACCGAATTTCTCGACTCCACAAGTTCCTACAGCGCACAGTTCGAGCAAGAACTATGGACGGAGGAACAACATTTACTAGAGATTTCTCGCGGGTCAGTTAAATTGTTGCGTCCGAACAGGTTTCGCTGGCACTACAGCGAGCCTTATGAACAGTTCATCGTTGCCGATGGTGAAACGCTGTGGATGTACGACGTTGAAATCGAGCAAGCCACTCGTTCTGCAATTCGGGACACGGCATCTGCAAGTCCCGCAATGCTGCTAAATGGCGATACAGCGGTGAGAGATGAGTTCCAACTCGTCGACACCTCGCTCAAAGACGGCATAACCTGGGTGAGCTTGGCACCGAGAGTTACCACAGGGGAATTTAGTTTGGTGCGCATGGGCTTCGATGCCACAGCGAGCGGTTCATTGATATTGTTAGAGTTTATCGATGGGCTCAACCAGACAACACGGATCCATTTCACCGAAGTCACGACCAACGACGCGATCGATCCGAAACTTTTCCAGATTGATCTACCGTCTGGCGTGAATATCTTGGGCGACGCCGGCTGAGAATTCAAACATGCTGAGTTTACGTTTCCCTAGGGTTTGGATTGGGCTGGGTTGGCTGCTGGTGGCCGGCGTGTCATTGGGCAGCCTGTTGCCGCCCCCCGATTTCGACATCGTGGACAACGACAAACTGGTTCACTTTGGCTCGTATTTTCTACTCACGATTTGGTTCTGCGGCCTGTATGACAAGCGCCGGAATTACATCGTGATTGCGGCTGTGCTGATTGGGCTCGGCGCACTATTAGATTTGCTGCAAGGTGCGACTTCGACCAGACATTTCGACATTTACGACATTTTGGCCAACACCATAGGCGTGTTGCTCGGTTTTGTGCTCGCTCTAGTTCTAGTAGGCGGCTGGTGCCAAACTGTCGAACGCTGGCTAACCAAATAGTCTGTTGCTCAAACACTCTGCTTTTTTGCAGTTGTAATCAGAAAATCCGGCATTCATGTCAATAATCGCTTGCTTGCTGCGGGCGAAGCATTACCATTCGCTCCTATGTTAGACCTCAAACTGCTTCGCCACGAGCTAGATGCTGTGGTCGAGAATCTCGCACGGCGCAATTTCGAATTCGATAGCGCGGCATTCACGGCGCTCGAAGCGCGTCGAAAGTCCGTTCAAGTGGCGGTAGAGCAGCTGCGTAAAGACCGTAACGACCGATCTAAACTGATTGGTAAGGCGAAGGCTGCGGGCGAAGATATACAATCGTTGCTCGATGAAGTTGCGCGGCTAGGCACGGCACTCGACGAGCATGAAGCTGAGCTCACCGAGATAGAGAAAGCGCTTCATGACGTATTGGCGGGATTGCCAAACATGCTGCAGGCGGATGTGCCAATTGGTACTGACGAATCGGCAAATCTCGAGGTGCGGCGCTGGGGTGTGGCACGGGAATTCGACTTTGATGTCCGTGATCACGTTTCCTTAGGCGAGCTGCGCGGTGGCATCGATTTCGAGGCGGCTGCAAAGCTATCGGGTAGCCGCTTCGCAGTTCTGCAGGGCGGTTTTGCGCGTATGCATCGCGCTTTGATCCAGTTCATGTTGGACGTGCATACGACCGAGCACGGCTATTTAGAAACTTACGTTCCATATTTGGTTGGACCGAACGCACTTTTTGGCACAGGCCAACTGCCTAAGTTTGCAGCCGATCTCTTTGCTATTGATGGTGAGCACGAACTTTTCCTGATTCCTACTGCTGAAGTGCCTGTCACCAATCTGGTCGGTGATTCTATTATCAATGCCGAGGATTTGCCTATTCAGCGGGTCGCTCACACGCCGTGTTTTCGTTCCGAGGCCGGCTCATATGGCAAAGACACTCGTGGCCTTATTCGGCAACATCAATTCGAGAAGGTCGAGCTCGTGCACATCGCGAGACCAGACGACTCCAATGCGGCGCTTGAACGCCTCGTCGGCCATGCCGAGGTCATTCTGCAGCGACTCGGATTGCCCTATCGCGTCGTCACGCTGTGTTCTGGAGACACGGGCTTCGGCGCGGCTAAGACTTATGATTTAGAAGTCTGGCTGCCAGGCCAATCAGCATTCAGAGAAATCTCCTCGTGCAGCAACTGCGAGGCATTTCAGGCCCGACGGATGTTAGCGCGCTGGAGAAACCCGGAAACCGGTAAACCTGAACCCGTGCACACATTGAACGGATCCGGCCTGGCAATCGGCCGCACCCTCATCGCTGTGCTGGAAAATTATCAGCAAGCTGACGGAACAATTGCCGTACCCCCGGTCTTGAGGCCTTACATGGGCGGAGCCGAGTTTATCTAGCGAAGCCGAAAATTGAAGTTTGCCAAGGTTGCCGGCGGCGAGGACGCTTGCGCTTCCGGCGCGATTCAAGAAGCCGCTAGAATGCGGTTCCTGCCTGCGGCTTTCGATGCGATGAGCGCTTGGTCTGCGGCCAGAATGAGCTCTTCTGACGACCGGTTGGAGTTGGGCGTTCGCACGGCATAGCCGGCGCTTACGGTCAAAAAGACATCGCCATTTCGGGTTCGCAGTGGTGATTCCTCGAGCGAAGCGCGTGTCCGCTCGATTGCCCGCCCGGCAATTTCGCCGTCGGCCTCCGTCAGGATCAGCAGAAATTCGTCGCCGCCCAGGCGACAAACAATATCGTTTTCTCGTATGTTTCGAACCAGCGCTTCGGCGATTTTTCGCAGCACGATATCGCCGACATCGTGACCATAGGTGTCATTTATGGTTTTGAACTTGTCGACATCGATCAGGCATACCGAACAATGGTGGCCGGCAGCGTCGGCTTCGGCAAAAGCGCTCTTCATTGCCAAGTTGCCTCCCCGTCGATTCCACACACGTGTGAGCGGGTCGACGAGCGCCTCGCGTCGTGCGGCGCCCAGCTTGGAGGACAGCGCTGCCTGGGCGCTGTCGAGTTGATCAGACAGAATCTCGCTTTGAGCCAACGCGCTTAAATCGACTATAGATTCTGCGTCGATTTCATCTGCGGTCTTGGGTTGAGTATCCATGACTGAAAGCGTGCCGACGATTTCGCCATGCCTTTCATATAGGGGCACGCCCGCGAAGAATCGAAAATAGGGCGGTCCGACGACCAGTGGATGGCCCTGGGTCCTTTTATCCGCGGTCGTATCAGGAACGATGGTTAGGCCTTTTTCGGCCGCTGCGATTTGGCCAAAACCATCTTGCATCGGCAAGTAACTAACGTCCCAGCCGTGCAAAGACTGAAACCATTCCTTGTCGTGATGAAACACGGTAATCGCTGCAATGGGCACTTTTAGCAATTTGGTCGCGATCCGGGTAATTCTCTCGAAACGCTTTTCCACTGAAGTGTGCAGCAGGCTGTCTGTAGGTAAGGCCGCCAGTTTCAATGTCTGCGAGCTTGCAATCGTGCCGGAAAGCGGCCCATCTGCATCGTCTGTGCTCATAGTATTCTTGCCTTAAGTCAAACGCATTATGGAATCTAATGAGCTCAAATCGTAGTTGTTAGTCTTGCTATATACGCGCCGAGCAGCGCGCGCTGCAACGGACATATCCCAAAGTGTGAACCAGTCTCGGTTTTGAGATATCGCCCCTCAATTCTCAGATTTTTGTGCCGATCACATCCCTGGCGGCGTATGGATGCCCGCTAACCAACGACAGTTACGATGGAGTCATCAAGACATGTTGATAGTTACTCGAAAGACGAATGAATCGATCACAATAGAACCACTTGGCGACGTGGATCCCGAGATGACGCTTCGCGAAGCGTTCAGCAACGGGCCAATTGAAATCAAGCTCATCCGAATTAACCGCTCGCGTGTGCGGCTCGCAATTGACGCGCCGCCTGAATTTCAAGTATGGCGGGGCCGCCCGCAGTCTGTGACGCTAGCGCCGATGAATTCCGTACAGTATGAGCCTGCTAGCGTTTCGGTAGATTATCAGCTTGCGACTGAGCTTTGACGTCTGCTATCGCAGAACATAGTCGCATGACTTCAGTGATCAGCACGCGTCCCGCCAGTCTTGTCGGCGAGGATCGACTATTCGAGCAGCATTTGCCGGCTTCGCTGCGGCGGAGCCGAACGATAGCCGTAGTTGTTGTCGATTCGACTGGTACAGTTGTTTATGCAAACGACGCATTCGCCGACAGCCTGGGCGCTCAGCTGCGAGACGATGTGATGGGCTTGGATGTCCGTTCTGATTTACTCGTAGACGCATCCAAATGGCAGGCCTGGCTCACGACCGAACCGCTGCTTGATCAGAGAATCGAGTTTCGTGCCCTTTCGGGTGATCGGATCAGTTTGCAGGGTGAGCTCGCGCCGCTTGACGGGATTGAGTCGCACGTATGCGGCGTATTCACGCACGTAGCCGAACCTCTGCAGATGGTGCGCTTGATGAACCATTCGGCGCGAATGGAGGCGGTCGCTGGTCTATCGACGGGTATCGCTCACGACTTCAACAATTTGTTGACCGTATTGGTCGGCAATCTCTACTTGCTGGGCGAAGAGCTTCGTGAAAACGAAACAGCGTTCTCAAGGATCAAGCACGCTCGCGATACGGCGTTGCGCGGTGCCGACCTCACTCGGCAGCTGCTCAACTTTGCGCGCAATGAAGAGGCTGAGCGGCAGGTTGTCAATCCTGTTTCGATAATAGACAGGTTCTTGCCGTTATTGGAAAAACTCGTCGGCTCAAAGGTTGACTTGAAGACGCGTGCACAAGACTCGCAAGCGACGATTGAGATTAATCCCGCACAGCTTGAAAGTGCGCTGGTCAACCTTGTAATAAACGCTCGCGATGCCATTGATGGCAAAGGCGTCATCAGTATCGATTTCAGAGAGTTTGCTGCCACCGAGAGTTTTGCAGAAGGCCACGGAATAGCGCCTGGTCTCTATGTGATGTTTTCGGTGACAGACGATGGGCCGGGCATTCCAACTGCCGTCGTCGAGCGGGTTTTCGAGCCATTCTATACGACGAAACCGAAAGGTTCGGGTACAGGGCTGGGCTTAAGCATGGTGCGATGGCTCGCGCGTGATTCAGGTGGCACTGTGATAATAGATTCAGTGCCAGGTCGCGGGGCGACGGTTGCTATGTTGTTGCCTGTCAGCGGAACCACCGTGGACGAAACAAGTTCCAATACGATGCCACTTTCGACCTTGCCGAGTGGCGAGGAAGCCATCGTGTTATCGATGGCAGACCGGGAAATTCTGGCGATGACTCAGCAATGTCTGAGTGTTCTTGGATATCAAGTTAGTACCTGCGAATCGGTAAGCCAAATTCCCACTGCCATCAGCGACGAAAGCGTAGAGCTGGTGGTTGTGGATGGCAAAGCGGCCGATGATGTCGATGCCATGCTGATGCGACTGCAAAAGGCGAAATCGGGCGTGAAAGTACTGGTGCTGACTTCAAGTGCATCAGAAACATATAGGTCAAGCAGAAGTTTGCGGAAGCCGTTTTCCTTAGCTGAGTTAGCGGTGGCTGTGCGAGCAACACTGGATGGAGAGCCAGGTCATGAATAGCAAGCCCATTCTTGCTGCATTGGATGATGATACTGAGATTTTGACTGTTGTCAGCGCGATAGCCGAAAAAGCGGGGTTTTCCGTTGTTGCAAATACGCAGCCGAATGCGTTGCTGGATCTGCTTGATGAAACCCCGCCATTGGTCATCGTCTTAGACCTGCAGATGCCTCAGATGGACGGTATTCAGGTGCTCAGAGAGCTGGCAAATCGTCAGGTTCAGGCTGGCATCATCTTATTGACGGGCATGGACGAACGGACTATTGCGGCTGCAGAAGGTTATGCCACAGCGCGGGGCCTAACGGTCGTTGCCGCTATGCAAAAGCCATTCGTGCCCGAAGATCTGCTAGCTCATCTTATTAAGGCTGGGTCGGCAATGGCGCCGTTGACGCCAAAGGAACTGGAAGCAGCAATTCTTGGTGAAGATCTCGTTGTCTACTATCAGCCGACTTTGCGCCACTTTGCCGACGGCAGCTGGGACATCTCGGCGATGGAGGCATTGTTGCGCTGGAATCATCCTACCAAAGGGCTCTTGATGCCCGAGCAATTCATCGAAATGGCCGAACAGAATGGTCTTGGTCGCCCGATGACCGATTTTGTCATTCGCCGCGGAATTGAGGAGATAAAAGGTTGGCAGGCGTCGCGAATGAGCCTGGGATTGCGAATCAATATCTCTGCTGGATTAATCGCGGACTTGGATTTTCCAGATCGACTCGAAGCAACGTTGCAGGAACACGATATCGACCCATCGCTGTTAGCGCTGGAAATTACCGAAACCGCAATGCTAGACCAGAATTCCGATATGTTCGACATCATGACGCGTCTGCGCGTCAAGAATGTAAATTTGGCCATTGACGATTTCGGGATCGGCTATTCTTCATTAACACAGCTTTTCGCCATGCCGTTTAATGAAATGAAGATTGACAAGTCGTTGATGAAGCGGATACCGCAGTCGAATGAGGCTTGTATCATGGTTACTGCACTGGTCGACCTTGCCCATAAGCTGAATCTAAGCGTTTGTGCGGAAGGCGTTGAGACTGAGGAAGCGCTGCGTTATCTGCATGAGATCGGCTGCGACAGTGCGCAAGGCTATTTCATCAGCAAGCCGATTCCCGCATCCCAGGTGCGTGAGGTAATTCATCAGTGGGACCGCCGGCAATCGTTGCAGAGTCAGACACCGAGCGAAACGGCCGCCAGCGCATAATTGCCTTTGTTCACACCCGCGCTGTGGCTAGCGGGATACAGATCCTATTCGTAGCGCAGTGCGGTTATCGGATCCAGTTTCGCCGCTTTGGCGGCAGGCAGGATACCGAATACGAGTCCGACCAGCAGCGAGAATCCGAGCGCTAGCGCGATTGCCCACGCTGGCGTGTGGGCATCTGGAAAGCCCGGAATGATGGCTGCTGCCGCCGCACCCACTCCATAGCCTATCGCCAGACCGATCACGCCGCCTAAAAAACACAGCATCAGGGCCTCGAGCAGAAACTGCAGCAATATGTGGTGACGTTTTGCGCCGATGGCTTTACAGATTCCGATTTCGCGGGTCCGCTCTGTCACAGATACCAGCATAATATTCATGATGCCGATTCCGCCTACGAGCAGTGAGATGCTGACGACGCCGGCCATGACGACAGTGGCGGTCGAAATGATCGTGTCAAGCGTAGCCGTCAGCTGCTCCGGTGTCTGAATTCGAAAATCGTCTTCTTCGTCGGGCGCCAAATTGCGTGACGAGCGTAATAAGCGACGAATGATCTCTCTTGTCACTGGTAGTGTTTCCACGTCAGCCAGTGCGAGTTGAATGGCGATATTGGGCCGACTGCGATTGCCGACCAAACTAACCATCGTGCTGAATGGCATGATGACGCGATTGTCTTGGCTTTGGCCGAGAATCTCGCCTTTGGGTTCCAACAAGCCGATGACGCGAATCCACTCGCCGTTTACTTGAATAAACTCACCGCGCGGATCTTCAGGCAATGCAAGGTCTTCGCGAACATCCTCGCCGATTATTGCAACTCGGCGACGCGTTTGGTTGTCGCTGTCTGAAATGAATCGGCCCAATTGGGAGTAGTACTGCGCAACGTCTTGATAGGTGTAAGTAGTACCTAACACTTGCGCGACTGTCGTCTGCGCGCCATAGCGAACTTGACTAAAACCGTTTTGCAGATTCAGGATCGGCGTGATTGAAGCGATACCGTCAACCCGATAACGAATGACGTCCAAATCGTCTTGAGTGAGAGTTGAGCGGCGTCCCTGAATTTGCTGCGCGAACGGCGTGTATGCTTGCACTGTAACGCTGTTGCTGCCCAGGCCTTGGAACTGCTGGTCAATGGTATAGCTGAGGCCTTGGATGATCGAAACCATTGCGATAACAGAGGCAACGCCAATAATGATGCCCAGCGTTGTCAGGAAACTGCGAAACGCATGCGCCCGAATGGAGCTTAGTGCGCCACGCACGCCTTCAGATATTGCGAATAACAGCATGAAGCCGCGACGCTTCGCTGGCCGCTTCCGCAACGGGTTACTAATGCTGTTTGGATCGTTCATCGTTGCGATAATCTTCTACTATCTTGCCGTCTTGTAGCCGAATTACTCGTTGCGAATGTTCAGCGATCTCCGGTTCATGGGTGACGATGATGATTGTTTGGCCGTCGTTATGCAGCTCATCGAACAACGCGAGGATTTCTTCGGTCGTGCGAGAGTCTAGGTTGCCCGTCGGTTCGTCGGCGAGCAGTAAAGACGGGCTGGTTACCAGCGCACGCGCTACGGCGACACGCTGACGCTGGCCGCCGGAGAGTTCATTCGGGAGATGTGAAGAGCGGTCGCCAAGTCCAACACGTTCCAGAACGCGCTCCGCTGCATCGCGTCGTTCGGCGACGGGCAACCCCCTGTAAATAAGCGGCTGCATCACGTTCTTTAATGCGGACACGCGCGGCAGCAAGTTAAAGTTCTGAAAAATAAATCCTATCTCTTGATTGCGAATGTCGGCAAGCTCACCTTCATCGAGTCCGGCAACATTCTGGCCGTTTAGGCTGTAAGTGCCGGTGGTGGGGGTGTCCAAGCAGCCCAAGATATTCATTACGGTAGATTTTCCGGAACCGGACGAGCCAATCAATACGGCATATTCGTTGCGCTCAATCGTCAAGTCCAATCCATCGACTGCTTTGATGGTGTGATCGCCCATCTCGTAGTACTTCGAAAGATTGTTGAGTGCAATGAGTGACATTATTTTTTTATGTAGCGTGAATGGATGCAAGCTGGCTGGTTAACCTTCACTCAATGCAACTGCATCGCCGTCCTCAAGGTTGCGTAGGACACGATCGGGGCCAATGATAATTTCGTCACCGGCCGCAATTTCACCGCTGATTTCTTGATACGCGTCATCAGACAGACCTGCTTCCACAGCGACCCTTGCAGCTTCGCCATCGCGGTGGACGAACACGTGATATTCGGTGCGATTGCGAGACAGGTCTTCATCCACCATGATGGCTTGAATGGGTACGGCCAAAATTCCGCTTTGGATTTCGGTAAATATCTCGGCTCGGCATGTCATTCCCGGCCGCAATAGGATGTCGTTGGTGTTCTTGAGCTTAATCTTTACTGCGAAGCTCAAGCCCTGGGCGCCCTCGGCGACCTTCGCTGAAATGGCGATCGAACTCACTTCCCCTTCGATCGGACGGTCTGGGTACGCGACGGCATAAACCTGCGCTTGCTGACCAACGGCAATGTTAGCAATGTCGGCTTCATCGACATTCACTTCGGTGTGAATGCTGTCTGGATTCGCAATCGTCATTAAGCTGGAGCCTGGTATATTGGTCGAACTTGAGATGGCGGTTTCTCCGACTTTGATATCGAGAGAAGTGACGATGCCAGTAATGGGTGAATAAGCCTGCGTTTTGTTGAGTCGGTCCTGCGCTTGCTCGAGCTGGGCGCGGGCCTGCAGTAAGCTCTCGCGACTGGAGCGCAAATCGACCCCGGCAATTTCAAGTTCGTTGGTGGCTAGATCGAAGCTATCGCGATCTAACAAATCGCGGCTGAATAGATCTTGTTTGCGATTCCATTGAGCGCGTAAATTATCAACCCGCAGTTGCTGGCGCTGAATGGCGATCTCCTGCACCCGAACATTTGCCTCGTTTTGCTCGACAGCAGCGCGCAGCAGCTGATCGTCTATTTGTAACAGCAATTGCCCGGCTTCCACTCGGTCGCCTTCTTCGACATATATTTGCGTGACCTTGCCGATTTCTTCCGTGGAAAGCTGGACTTCGACTTCGTGTGCTAGCTGGCCGGAAGCGAGCACGGTCGCCTGGATGTCGCGCGGCCCCAACGATTCAACTTCGACAACCGCCACGGCGCCGCCCGAGAACTGGCCTCGAAAACCGACAATGGCGACGATGATCACAACGCCAAACAATACAAAAGCGGTCTTTTTACTCATAGAATGTCTTGTTCCTCGATTGTCAGATCGCCTGGGCTGTTGTGCGTTCCCTGACAATGGGCTAGGTACGGATTTATTACGCCGCTATACTCCGGGTTTGAAACGAAGGACGCTTATAGCTGCCACGATGGCAGCAGACGCTTGGGCCGCAATGCCGCTGATGGGCAAACTGTGTCAATTCGGCCCAATGATCGCATAAAATGAGGCCAAATTGGTGCACGACATGATCCGGGCCGTGAAGTAATACGTAGTAAGGAAGCAGCCGTCGCCATTATGGACGTTCAGGCAGCAGGATTTTTCTGGGGGAATCATCTATGAGTCGATCGATAAATTCACGCGCAGTAATAATGGGCGCGTTGGGTATTCTGCTTGTCGCAAGCGTATCAATTAGCAACTATGTTGATGCTGCGCCCCGGCCGGAAAATATGGCCGACGGTTACCTCACCGGCGTTGTCGAAAGCGCCGATGGTCCAGAGGCAGGGGTTTGGGTAATTGCAGAAACCAGCGAGCTTCAAACACCGTTCATTAAGATAGTCGTGACAGACGACGACGGTCGTTTCGTGCTGCCAGAGCTGCCTGAAGCGACATACAGCGTTTGGGTTCGTGGTTATGGTCTTACAGATTCCGTGCCCATTGAAGGCCGTCCAGGCGATCGGAATGTGCAGCTTCGCGCCGTGCTAGCCGAGACGCCAGCGAACGCGGCGCGCGTTTATCCGCCAAACTATTGGTACTCCATGCTCTCGCCGCCTGCGGCAAATCAATTTCCAGGCACCGGTCCCAATGGCAATGGGATTGCAGAGCAGATGGAAACTCAGAAACACTGGATGAACAACTTGAAGAGTGCGTGTAACTTCTGTCACCAGCTCGGCAATGAAATTACGCGGTCACTCGATCATATGGACCATCTCGGATTCGAGAGTGCCGAAGAGGCGTGGGGATATCGCACTCAGCTCGGTGTCCGCGGAGGCTCGATGGCCGGCGCGTTCAGTGCGTTTGGCCGCGAGAACGCGATGAGCACTTTTGCCGATTGGACGAACCGCATCGAGGCCGGTGAGTTGCCGCCTGTGCCGGAGCGACCGCAGGGTGTAGAACGCAATGTCGTTTTGACGCTGTGGGACTGGGGTGTTGAAACTTCGTTCATGCACGATGAAGTCTCAACGGATAAGAACGACCCGACCGTCAATGCTTATGGTCCCGTCTATGCAGTATCCTCAGGGCACGGCAAACTCACCGTACTCGACCCGGTTGAGAACAGTACTCACGAGTTGATCATTCCGACTCGAGAAGACCCGCGGGAAGTCAATACACGGTTTCCGCCGCCTGCCATGCCTTCCAATTTTTGGGGCACGCAGCATCTTTGGGGTCCTGAGCATCCTTCAGATCCGCACAATCCGATGCTCGATCGCAAGGGCCGCGTGTGGATGACGTCAAAAATCAGAAACGATCAACCGAGCTGGTGCGGGCAAGGCTCCGATAACAAGTTTGCCCAGTACTACCCGCTCAATTTCAGTAATCGACAAGCGTCTTATTATGATCCGGAAACAGAAGAGTTTGTGTTGATCGACACCTGCTTCGCTACGCATCATCTGCAATTCGACAACGACCCTGATCAAACTGTCTATTTCAATGAGTTGCTGGGGCCGATAGTAGGATGGATCAATACGCGGGAGTTCGATCGCACTGGCGATGAGCAGGCTGCGCAGGGCTGGTGTCCGCAAATCTTGGATACTAATGGCGATGGCCAGATTACCCGTCCTTGGAATGCATGGGGCGGAGATTTCAACCGCCGCCGCGACACTGAAGTGCGTTACAACTTGTATTCGGTTATTCCGAGCCCCGTAGACAGTTCCGTCTGGGGTGCAGCGGAAGCCTTTCCGGGGTACATCGTTCGCGTCGACCCTGGCAGCAATCCACCCGAAACCTGTATGACCGAGCTGTACCAAGTGCCGGACCCGGGTTTTGATCCGCGCGGTATCGATATCGATTCCAACGGCATAGTCTGGGCCGCGCTTGCTGGAAGCAGCCACTTTGCACGGTTCGATCGGTCGCAGTGCGACGTTTTGAATGGGCCAACAACTGTGGATGGCACGCATTGCGAAGAAGGCTGGACCTTGTTCCGAACTGACGGCCCCACTTTCCAGGGCACCGATGTGCCATCGGATTTCCACTACTTCGGCTGGGTCGATCAACACGACGTTGCGGGTTTTGGTAAAGACACGCCCATCGCAACTGGATCAAACTCTGATGCCTTGCTCGTGCTGGATCCGGAATCAGGCGAATGGACCAAGCTGCGGGTGCCATACCCCATGGGCTTCTATCATCGTGGGCTGGATGGGCGTATCGACAACATAAACGACGGCTGGAAAGGCCGCGCGCTATATGCCAACTATGGCACGCACTTGGTGTGGCACATCGAGGGCGGCAAGGGATCTCTGGGCAAGCTGGTGAAGTTCCAGATTCGTCCAGATCCGTTAGCTTATTGAGTTGTAGCGGCGATCGGGAAGCTTCGCTGACCGATCGCCGCTCTCAGCGGTTATATTTCTGCGGTTATATCTGTGACCGTTAGTCAGCTGACACCCGCTCAAGGCTGCGCATAAAGCCAGCATCGGGGAGTGCGTTGAGCCTGAGCATCGTATTCGGGCGACTGAATACCGCAGGGATCTGGCGCCCATTTTTCCGCACAAAGGCACATGGTTCCGTTGAATCGGTCGGTTATCGGTTCATCGCCGTCTTTACCTTTTCTTCTAATAACCTATGATTGCGCGGTCTGCGAAGTGGACTTTATTAGGGGCGATTCATGGGTTTGAGTTTTGGTATTGTCGGCGCCACCGGCGTTGTCGGTGAAAATGTGCGAAGCATTATGGAGCAGCGGGACTTCCCCGTTGAGACGATGCGGTTCTTTGCTTCTAGTCGCTCGGCAGGTAAACGTTTGCCATGGCGAGGGGCGGATATAGTGGTGGAAGACGCCGCTTCGGCGGACCCAGCCGGGCTCGATATCGTGATTTTCTCTGCAGGCGGGACTACGTCACGCGAGCTTGCGCCCAAGTTCGCCGCAGCCGGCGCTGTCGTCATCGATAATTCTTCAGCTTGGCGCATGGATCCTGAAGTTCCGCTGGTAGTGAGTGAAGTTAATCCCGGCGCTATTAAAATCCGGCCGAAGGGGATCATCGCCAATCCAAACTGCACGACAATGGCCGCGATGCCCGTATTGAAGCCTTTGGATGTCGAAGCCGGCCTTATCCGATTGGTTGTATCGACTTACCAGGCAGTCTCAGGCGGCGGCCAGGCGGGCGTGGATGCGCTGGCGAGCGAGGTAAAAGCGGTAGCGAATCAGTCCCACCTGCTGGCCCTCGATGGATCAGCTGTCGCTTTTCCTGTGCCGAAGAAGTTCGCTAAGAACATCGCATTCAATGTATTGCCATACGCTGGCGCATACGTTGGTGATGACGGGTGGACAGATGAGGAGCTCAAGCTGGTTAATGAGTCGCGTAAGATCCTCGACCTTCCAGATTTGAGGGTGGCTGGAACCTGCGTTCGGGTTCCGGTCTATACAGGACACTCACTGTCATTAAACGCAGAATTCTTGCGGCCCATCAGTGTGGCGCGTGCTAAGGAAATACTGGCATCGGCACCTGGTGTCCAGCTGAGCGACATCCCGACGCCACTTGAAGCGGCCGGTAAAGATCCGTCCTATGTCGGCCGAATCCGCGTAGACACAACGGTGGACAATGGATTGGCCTTTTTCGTATCCAACGACAATTTGCGCAAGGGCGCGGCGCTCAATGCCGTGCAGATCGCAGAGTTGGTGGCGGCCAGCCAGTGAGTGGAGAACTAGTTTGAAAGCTGTATTAATTCTGTCTGTAAGTGTCATGTTCGCGCTGAGTTTGACGGCGGCCCGTGCCGGCACCAGTCTCTTATTTGTTGGCAATAGCTTCACGTATGGCCAGGGCTCAGCGGTACGCTTTTATCGCGACGACACCGTAACCGACCTGAACGGTGACGGCATTGGTGGCGTGCCCGCATTATTCAAGTCGTTCACCGAGCAGGCAGGCCTC
>JAHEEO010000060.1:0-3545 GCA_024640665.1 Rhodospirillales bacterium
CGTGCTGTAGCAGATGAGTTTATTGAGAAGTTTGTCGCAAACACGAAATCACTGAAGGTTGGCGATCCCCGCGAAATGAGCAACTGCATAGGTCCAATCATCAATGACAAGCAGCTGGCCAAGATTCGCGATCAAGTCGACGAAGCCGTTTCTAAAGGCGCCAAGATCTTATGTGGCGGCAAAAACAACGGCCGCTTCTTCGAGCCGACGGTGCTCGGAGATGTCACCCGGGACATGAAGATTTTCCGCGAGGAGAATTTTGGTCCGGTCGCCCCTATTATCGTCGTGGATTCCGAAGCGGAAGCCATCGAAGTCGCGAACGATTCCGATTACGGCCTATCTGCCGGCATCATGACGCGCAGTGAAGAACGCGGATTGTCTGTCGCCAAGCAACTGCGCACTGGCATGGCGCATATCAATGACAGCTCCGTTAACGACGAGCCGCATGTGCCGTTTGGCGGCGTGGGTGCCAGCGGCGTTGGTCGCCATGGCGGCAAGCCTGGCATTGATCAATTTACCGAGCTGCGCTGGATCACGCTGGAACGCGGTGGCCGGCACTATCCGCCGCCGTTCTTGATGAATCCGGGCGGTCATTAAGTACTAGTCAAGTATTAGTCGCGTCCCCGCGTTCGCGCTCCGACTGTCGAAGCTGGAGTACTCAAGAACGCGGGGACGCTGCGACTGCATCCATTTCTGTGGCGTTACACGGCCGCATCAATCATGCCGCACAAAGCTGCTTCGACTTCTTCAGCTGTCTTGCCGAGCGCAGGATCGCTCGAGAGCATTTTGAGGAAACCGGTCGGTCGAATCATGCCAATCTTCGTAGCCCCACCTTCTTCGTAGACGGACACACGGCACGGCAGCGCCATATTCAATGCCATATCAGTGGCGAGCACGGCGACCGCCTGTGCCGGATTGCAGACCTCGAAGATTCGACATTCGTGAGGCAATTCAAAGCCCTTGCTCTGCAGCGTGGCTTGCAAATCGTAGATATGCAAAACACCGAAACCACCGGCTTTGACGGCCGCCTCGAAATCAGTGGCCGCTGCAGACACGGACTTCTGGCTTTCCTTAACATACATCATCGTAAAAACTCCTCGTATCGCGATGCTCCAAATGTGCCAAGCAATGACTGCGGCATAGCTGCACTGTCGTTCACGGATCGTGCCAACAATTGCGAGCAAGATCCGAAACGAATCATACTCTCCAATTAGGCATACTAAAGCCGGGTGCGTGTTCTCGCTGGCCAGCTGCTATGTTTGGGCACGCGCTTGGTATTTTATTTTTTGCAGTATTGGCCTCACTTAGGCCTTACTTTGGTTGGCTATCACAGCAGAGTGCAATGGAATTTAGAGACTACTACGCAATCATGGGTGTCAGCAAAACTGCATCTCAGGACGAAATTAAGCGTGCCTATCGCAAGTTGGCTAGAAAGTACCATCCAGACGTAAGCAAAGAGCCGGATGCCGAGGCGCGCTTCAAAGAAGTGGGCGAGGCTTATGAGGTACTGAAAGACCCCGAAAAGCGCGCCGCTTACGATCAACTTGGGTCGAACTGGAAGGCAGGCCAGGATTTTCGCCCGCCACCGGACTGGGACGCGGGTTTCGAATTTACCGGTGGCGGTGGACCAGAAAACGCGGATACGTACAGCGATTTTTTCGAAGCTATCTTTGGCATGCGCGATGGAGGCCGGTTTCATCAGGCAGCCGGTGGCCGTGGCAGCGCACGTAGTCAGCACGGCGAAGATCATCACGCAAAAATCACGATCGATCTGGAAGACTCATTTCGCGGCAGCACGCAGGCTTTCACACTGAGAGCGCCAGAGATTGACGCGCAAGGTCGCGTCGCCCTTCGCGAGCGGACACTCAACGTAAAGATTCCGAAAGGCATAAAGCCGGGGCAACATATCAGGCTGACGGGTCAGGGCTCGCCCGGCATCGGCGGCGGACCTTCAGGCGACCTCTATCTTGAAGTCGCGTTCAAGCCGCATGCTTTGTTTAACGTTGACGGCCAGGACCTGTATCTGGAACTCCCACTCGCACCATGGGAGGCCGTGCTGGGTGCGAAAGTAAAAGCACCAACGCCTACTGGCAATATCGAAGTGACGATCCCGGCCGACTCCAAATCAGGCGGTAAACTGCGGTTTAAGGGCCGCGGCATCCCGGGCACGCCACCCGGAGACCTCTATGCCATTTTGCGCATTGCGTTGCCGCCGGCGGATTCCGACCGCGCAAAAGCGCTATATCGCGAAATGGAGCGAGATCTTGCCTTCAACCCAAGAGCATCTCTGGGAGCTTAGTTAAAGATGAGCGAAAAAGTTATGACTGGATACTTATTGAACGAAAAAACCTCGCTAACGCTGGAAGAATTCACTCGAGTTTGCCAGGCCGAGACGACATGGGTTGTCGAACTTGTAGATGAGGCAGTACTGCAGCCCGAAGGGTCCGAACGCGAGACCTGGCGGTTTCGCAGCACGAGCCTGCGTCGCGCACTCACCGTTCGCAGATTGCAGCGCGATCTGGGCGTCAACATCGCCGGTGCGGCACTGGCGGTTGAGCTCATCGAGGAACTTGAGAGTCTCAGAGCGCGAATCAACGCGCTCGAGGAAAACAGCCCGTAACAACGCGGCTTGGCACCTAGTCCGATCAGGCGCCACAGGGCATTCGCGAGGCCGCCCTGCAGGAGCTCTGCAGACTATTGATCAATCATGCTGCAAACGCCTGCTGCAAAGATTGATGTTCAGGCGTCCACATCCCCGCGTCGATAAAGTATCGGATGGCGCCCGGATGATAGGGATGCGAGAGCACGCTCGGCGCGAGAGCAGTCGATTCGACCGGCGCCAAAACGGCATAGTCGCGCTGCAGTTCGTTCCAGTGGGTGTGGATCGCCTTGACGATATCGTAAGCGATGGATTCCGGCAGGTGCGTTCCGGTATTTAGAAATGTCTGATAGTTGGCAATTCGGATCGGTCCTTCTATGCCGACGGTCGCCGGCCCCGGTTGCAAGGAATCGACCCATGCCCCTGGCATGCGGCTGGTTACCTGACTCTCGTCATTGCCCATTGTCAGAAAACGCAGACCTCCTGGTATCGCCGCATGCATTTGCACGACGAGCGGCAAGCGATAACCCATCGCAACTGCATCTGCCCGACCTTCGAGTACCGCCCGCGCACCCTCGCCTAGCCCTGCGCTCGTCACAGTAATGACGTCGGTCTCCGTCAGCCCGCCGGTGGCCAATATGGCTCGGTTGAGTTGATCCAGGCCGACGAGGCCACGATAGTTCAAGACGACGCGCTTACCACGCAGATCCTCAATCCTGGTTAGACCTGATCGCGCCGGCGTCCAGAACATATACCCGAGCGGATAAATGCCCAACAGCGCACGTATGTTGGTCATTGGTGCCGGAAATGGCGCCTGTCCGGCATAGGCGAGATATGAGTCGATGGCAGAATTGACGCCGAGCGCGATCTCACCTCTTTGTAACAACGGCATATAGGCGCTCGAACCGGAATAAGGCCGCACAATCGATGGGATACTGAGCTGTTC
>JAHEEO010000060.1:3555-14177 GCA_024640665.1 Rhodospirillales bacterium
GGCGTCGAATTTGAGCGGCTAAGGAACCGCTCAACATCGCCGCCGCTGCGCTCACACTGCCCAGTAACAGTGCACGCCGGATCGCAAGTTTCTTAGCATCGAGCATGTGAAGGCGCCTGTAATCTTCCTGCAACTGTGTCTGCTAGCATCAGCAGTATTTGCCAAACAAAGTATGACGACTCAACTGCGTCATTCCAATAGCGCGCCTCAACATCATTGACGTATACTGCCCAATTCGCCGGCTCATGCCGGGTCTAGGGGCGAAATACCAATGAGGAGAATTCAATAATGCCGAGAAAAGTAGTAGACACGATTCTGCCAACAACAATGGTGGGATCGTATCCGCGGCCTGCGTGGTTCCAACACCAATTGCTCGGACGCGACGTTCGTGTCGCTTTCAAAGAGCACAATCACGAAGAGGCTTATCAGGATGCGGTCGCTGCAACGATCCGGGACCAGGAAGACGCCGGTCTGGATATCGTGACCGACGGAAATATGTGGTACGACGACTACGTGGGCGTTATCGGTTCGTTCTGCTGGTATTTGTACGAACGCATACCCGGTTTTGAGCACTCTCGTAATCCGCATCCGTCCTATATTGGCGCAGATGCAAGCGCTGGCAAGGCGCTCATGGATGACTGGGGCGGCGTATTAAACAGCGGTGCGGTCGATAGCAAACCGGACACAATTCGATGGCCCGACCTGTACGAAATCGCCAAAGCACGATCGAACACGCCTATCAAGGTATCGATTGGTGCTGGCCCTGCCAATCTCGCCTGGCACGTGTATTTCAACAAAGAATCGCACTACAAGTCACCCAAAGACTTGACGATGGCGATGGTGCCCATCTTCAATAAGGAGATGAAGGAACTCGTCAAATGCGGTGCCAATTATCTGCAGATCGAGGATCTGGGTGCTTGGCTCCCGCTGTTCACGAACGATGAGAAAGATTACAAGTGGATTCGTGAAAGCATCGAGATGATGTGCGATGGCGTCGATGCCAAGATCGGCTGGCACTTCTGTTTTGGCAATGCCTGGGGCAACGACATTCTCAGCGCTAACTTCCCGCAGGGTTACCAGACCGTGTTGCCGCACTTCTGGGGCACGGAAGGCATCGACGAGTTTGTACTCGACTACGCAAACCGCGAGATGGACGGTGTCGAATTTCTGGCTAACTGTCCGAAAGACAAGGGCGTTCAGGTTGGCGTACTGGATATTCGCTCGAACATGCTCGACCGGCCTGATGAGGTTGCCGACCGGGCACGCAAGGCGCTCAAGTACTTAGATCCAGAGCAAGTCACGTTGAGCACCGACTGTGGTCTGAAGCCGCTGGCGCGAATGGTCGCTAAGATGAAGCTCGCCGCGCTCGCCGAAGGAGCCGCCATCGTGCGTAAGGAGATTGGAGCGGGCTAAAACCTGATCCAAGCTTTGCTAAATAGAAAAGCCCGGTCTGAATGACCGGGCTTTTTTTATGTCGTTAAGGAACCCGGCGCACCGGGCAACCCAGACGAAAGACCCGCTACGACAACCCGATAATGTCGCCATTATCATTGATGTCGATATGGTTAGCCGAAGGTACCTTAGGTAAGCCCGGCATCGTCATAATGTCGCCACTGAGCGCGACCATAAAGCCTGCGCCTGCCGAAACGTAGGCATCGCGAACATTAAATACATGGCCGGTGGGCGCGCCCCGTAATGTGGGGTCGGTCGAGAACGAATATTGGGTCTTGGCGATACAGATCGGAAAATGGCCGTAACCGTCTCTTTGGAAACCCTCGATCTTGTTACGAACGCTAACGTCAGCTGTGATTTCACTGGCACGATAAATCTTTTTAGCGACCTTCTCGAGCTTCTCCCACAGCGTGTCTGAATCGTCGTAAGTGAAGGTCAACTCAGGTGTTGCCTTACCATCGATGGTCTCGACAACTGCATTGGCCAGATCAACGGCACCCGCAGCGCCGCCTTTCGAAAAGTGCTCTGCCATAACGGCCTTAACACCCTGTTTCGCCATATGCCCGATCAGCTGATCGATCTCTTTTTGGGTATCGCTATGGAACCGATTGATTGCAACAACAACAGGCAGCCCAAAGTTATTGCGAATGTTATCGACGTGGCGATCTAGATTGGCCGAGCCTTTTGCAAGCGCATCCAGGTTTTCGTCATTAAGATCCGCGAGTTCCGCACCGCCGGAGTACTTGAGCGCACGAATCGTCGCTACCAGCACAACAGCCGATGGACGCAGACCGGTCAATCGACACTTGATATCCAAAAACTTCTCGGCGCCCAGATCCGCACCAAATCCCGCTTCGGTAACCACATAATCAGCCAACTTCAATGCTGTTTGCGTGGCAAGCGCAGAGTTACAACCATGCGCGATGTTTGCAAATGGACCACCGTGAACAAATGTGGGTGTCTGCTCAAGTGTCTGCACGAGATTTGGATTGATGGCGTCTTTCATCAAGACAGTCATCGCGCCTTGGGCGCCCAAGTCGCCAGCAACAATCGCTTTGCGCGCACGCGTGTAGCCCACAATAACCTTGCTGAAGCGCTCCTTCATGTCTTGGATAGACGTTGAAAGGCACAAGATCGCCATGATTTCCGACGCCGCCGTGATGTCGAAGCCCGTTTCACGCGGAATGCCATGCGCAATGCCGCCCAGACCTACGGTAATGTTTCGAAGGGCCCGATCATTCATATCGACGACACGACGCCACATCGGGCGACGCACGTCGAAACCTAGCTCATTACCCTGCTGCAGGTGATTATCCACCAGCGCTGCCAACAGATTGTGGGCAGAGCTGATGGCATGGAAATCACCCGTGAAGTGCAGGTTGATATCGTCCATCGGCGCAACTTGTGCGTAGCCGCCACCGGCACCACCGCCCTTCTTGCCGAAGCATGGCCCGAGCGAAGGCTCCCGCACACAGACCATCGTCTTTTTACCAATGCTATTCATCGCATCAGCAAGGCCGATAGTCGTTGTGGTCTTGCCCTCACCTGCCGGCGTTGGTGTTACCGCCGTTACCAAGATGAGCTTGCCATCCTTATTGGACTTTAGCTTCTTGACGAGCTCCTTAGAGACCTTCGATTTGTAATGACCGTAAGGTTCCAGCTCAGCGGGATCGATACCAAGCTTGCTTTCGGCAAGCTCGGCGATTCGGGTTAACTTCGCATTACGCGCAATAGTGATATCGTCGTCCATCTTCACTCCACGGTGAAAAAGCTAAGCCGCGATTAGTACCGGTAGTGGTCCGCTTTGTACGGGCCCTTGACCGGCACACCCAAGTACTTGGCTTGAGCACGCGTCAATTGAGAAAGCTTTGCACCCACTTTTGCCAAGTGGAGCTCTGCAACCTTTTCGTCCAAATGTTTCGGCAACACATA
Organism: Rhodospirillales bacterium; assembly: GCA_024640665.1. Taxonomy (GTDB): domain Bacteria; phylum Pseudomonadota; class Gammaproteobacteria; order Steroidobacterales; family Rariloculaceae; genus JAHEEO01. The sequence goes on from JAHEEO010000060.1 coordinate 6,940, forward strand.
AACGCTGTTCTTGTATTGGCCTTTATTGTTGAACAGTTCGATTTGCGCCAACACCTGATTCGTAAAGCTCGCGGACATGACAAAGCTTGGATGGCCAGTGGCACAACCCAGATTCACGAGCCGGCCTTCAGCCAACATGATAATGGCCTTGTTTTTCTTTGTATGGATCAAGTCAACCTGAGGCTTGATATTGGTCCACTTGTACTTCTTCATCTTCTCGAGCTGGATTTCGTTGTCAAAGTGGCCAATATTGCACACGATTGCATTGTGTGGCATCTGTAGCATGTGCTTTTCAGTGATGACGTCTACGCAACCCGTCGTCGTTACGAACACGTCGCCGATCTTACAGGCCTCGTCCATTGTCATAACGTCATAGCCTTCCATCGCCGCCTGCAGCGCGCAGATCGGGTCGACTTCAGTAACGATAACGCGAGCTGATTGCGCACGCAGTGACGCGGCGGAACCCTTGCCGACGTCGCCGAACCCGGCAACAACGGCAATCTTGCCTGCAAGCATGACGTCAGTCGCGCGGTTGATTGCGTCGACCAGTGAATGACGGCAACCGTAAAGGTTATCGAACTTGGACTTGGTAACCGAGTCGTTAACATTAATCGCAGGGAACAGCAATTCGCCGCGCTTTTCCATTTGATACAAGCGATGCACGCCTGTGGTGGTTTCTTCCGACACGCCGCGAATGTTCTTGGCCATGTTTTCGAAACGCTTGCGGTCTGCTTTCAAAGACTTCTTGAGTTGGGCCAGAAGGATCTTCTCTTCTTCAGTTTCCGGCTTTTTGTTCAGGATTTTTGGATCGGTCAAGGCCTGGTGCGCCAGGTGCACAAACAATGTCGCGTCGCCACCATCATCAAGAATGATATTCGGCCCTTGGTGATTACCCCAGTCCAAAGTGCGATCAATGTACTCCCAGTACTGCTTGAGGGTTTCGCCCTTATATGCAAATACGGGTGTGCCAGTTGCGGCTATAGCTGCGGCCGCTTCGTCTTGTGTTGAGAAAATGTTGCAACTCGCCCAACGGACTTTGGCGCCCAGTTCCTGCAGAGTTTCAATCAAGACAGCCGTCTGAATCGTCATATGCAAAGAGCCGGTGACGCGAGCCCCCTTCAGTGGCTTATCTTTACCGTATTCCTCACGTAATGCGATGAGGCCCGGCATTTCGTGTTCGGCAAGATCCATCTCTCTGCGGCCTGCCGCCGCTAGCTTAATGTCCTTGACGTAATAGTCCCGCTTAGCTGCCATGGTTTAGTACTCCTAAGTTTTTACAGGCTTCGGCCGAAGGCGGCCTTGAATTTGGTTTCGAATTCATCACGAGTGAATTTGTGATTCTGGGTGCCGTTTTGCTCGATCTTTATGGATCCCATCAGGCTAGCGATACGGCCCGTTGTGTCCCAATCGAGTTTATGCAACAAGCCATATAACAAACCGGCTCGATAAGCATCGCCGCAACCCGTGGGGTCTTCGACAGCACTTGGCTTGGCCGTTGGAATATCAAATTCACCGTCCTTGGTAAAAATGCTGGAACCCTGCGCACCACGAGTGACAATTAGAGCATCCGTTTGAGCTGTTACGTCAGCAACATCCCAACCCGTTCGATCTTTGAGCAACTGCCATTCGTAATCGTTGACCGTCACCCATGTGGCTTCTTTGACAAACTTGCGCAGGTCATCGCCATCGAACATCGGCATCCCTTGGCCTGGATCGAAGATAAACGGAATACCCGCCTCGGCAAACTGCTCGGCATGCTCAATCATCCCAGCGCGACCATCCGGTGACACCATACCGATCGTGACACCCTTGGCATCAGAAACCTTATTGAGTTCTGATTGGTTCATCGCACCCGGGTGGAACGCCGTTATCTGATTGTCATCGAGATCCGTCGTGATAAAGGCTTGGGCCGTGAACACGCCATCCAAAACACGAATGTGGTCTTGGCGGAGTTTGCACTGCGTCATCCAATCCGTGTATGGGGCGAAATCCTGCCCAACCGTTGCCATCGGCAAAGAATCTTCGCCGAGCAGCTTCAGGTTGTAAGCAATATTGGTGGCACAACCGCCGAATTCTCGGCGGAGGTTTGGCACCAAAAACGCCACGTTTAGAATATGGATCTTGTCCGGCAGAATGTGATTCTTAAACGAATCCTCAAACACCATGATGTTGTCGTAGGCGGCCGAACCGCAGATGAGTGCAGTCATCCTTTCCTCTCGTTTGCTTAGTGGGTTACCGCGTCTTCGGTCAGACTAAATCGCCTGCTTCAGTGCGTCGGCACGATCAGTGGCTTCCCAGCTGAATTCTTCGCGACCAAAGTGACCATACGCTGCAGTCTTTCGATAAATCGGGCGTAACAAGTCGAGCATTGTGACGATGCCGTAAGGACGCAGATCAAATACTTCGCTAACCGCTTTTGAAATTTTGGCTTCGTCTACCTTATTCGTGCCGAAAGTTTCAACGGTCACGGACGTCGGCTGGGCAACGCCAATAGCATATGAAACCTGGACTTCACAACGATCGGCTAAACCTGCAGCAACCACGTTCTTGGCAACATAGCGCGCGGCGTATGCTGCAGAACGGTCCACCTTCGACGGATCTTTACCCGAGAATGCACCGCCACCATGACGCGCCATGCCGCCATACGTATCGACGATGATCTTACGACCCGTTAGACCGCAGTCGCCCATCGGACCGCCGATAACAAATCGACCCGTTGGGTTGATGTGGTATTGCGTGTCTTTCGTGATCCACTTCTTAGGAAGAACTGGCTTGATGACCTCTTCAAGAATGGCTTCGTGCAGCGACTCTTGAGAGATGTCAGGGCTATGCTGGGTTGACAATACGACTGCCTCGATACCGACAGGCTTGTCATTTTCGTAACGGAAAGTGAGCTGGCTCTTCGCATCTGGCCGGGCCCAATCCATTTGTCCGTTCTTACGCAGCTCGGCATGTTTCTCGAGCAGTAAATGCGAGTAGATGATTGGCGCGGGCATCAAGGTCGGCGTTTCGTTGGTTGCGTAGCCGAACATCAAGCCCTGGTCACCGGCACCCTGCTCTTCTGGAGAAGTGCGATCGACGCCTTGGGCGATGTCCCGAGACTGTTTGCCTAGGCCGTTTAGCACGGCACAAGTATTGCCGTCGAAGCCTTTATCGGAATGGTCATAGCCAATATCAAGGATAACCTTGCGGATTATTTCCTCCGCTTCGATCACAGCATTGGTCGTGATCTCGCCAGCAACCATGACCAAACCAGTTTTGGTCAACGTTTCGCATGCAACGCGACTGGACTTATCTTGCGCAATGATCGCATCAAGAATAGCGTCTGATACTTGATCGGATATTTTATCCGGATGTCCTTCAGAGACTGACTCGGATGTAAACAGATAAGATTTGCTCATGGTCGTATACCTACTCTTTAATATTTCTAGTGCGTAATTACGTTTGGACTGTGAAACCAGTTGAATCGGCGTTCAATTCGAATTGACCGGCGACTACCTTGTTTGCCCATGCGGCGGCCTTGACCACCCCCCCAAAGGCGAAGAAATGCCCGCCGACCAGCTTCGAGGACGGATTCTCGAGATTGTAACGTGCGAATGCAGTTATGAGATCGTCAGGCGATTGCTTGCGCAGAAGGTTGGCTGTCGCTCCCGTGCGAGTCATCAGCATACGGGCCGAAGCCCCGACACCGCACATGGCAGCAAAGCGAACCAATTGACGTATAGAAGCCGGGCCAGCCATACCTACATGAATTGGCAGCTCAATACTCAGCTTTGAGGTCTCGGCATCCCAATTGGTGAATGCGCTCGGATCGAAGCCGAACTGCGTAACGATATATGTCTTGAAAGGCGCATCGGCCACAAAGGCTACTTTGTCGAGCAGGAACTGACGAGCCCGCTCGTCGCCAATAGCTTTACTGCCCTCTGGATGTCCAGCGATGCCTACGTGTTTAAAGCCATGCTCTTGCAGCAACCCGCTCTGCAGTACTTCTAAACTGCTGTCATATTCACCATTTTCGACCGAAATATCGCCAGCTATGCACAACGCATGATCGATGTCAGCTTTCTGCAGCCGGGCGAGTGCGCGTGCCAGTTGATCTTTGGTTTCAACTTTTCGCGCAATGATGTGCGGCACCGGCACCAGGCCGATGTTGCGCAGCTTCTCGCAAAAGTCGACCACGTCATCGATCGACATACCCGGGGGATGCGCAACGTAGACGCGAGTTCCAGCAGAAAGCTCGTCTGGAAATTCGCGAATTTTCGGCGCATCGTGCGGCGTCGCCTCAATGGAGTAACCGCCGAGGAATTCTCGGATGGCTGTAACTAATTCACTTTTGGAAGGCATGTTTCTAATACTCTACCCGCAACAATACAATTGACTCTGAATGCCACGCTGTTTGTTTAATGCGCATTATTCCTTTCGCGACACAACAAAGCTCTCGTCGTTAAACCAAAGCCCCTTGTGTTTCTTCAGCACCTCGGAGGTGTACTTCAGGTAATCGGAGGTTTCGAGCACGGGCTCGAGTCGCTCATCTTCAATTTGATTGACATAAATTGCGTCATTCCATGCCGCAAACAAAGTTGAGGTGCCGATACTCTGCTGAACTTCGCTGGGCAGCGTATGCATCTCATACCGAAATACAGATTTCGAATCGGAGCCCGCAACAAAATTAAAGTTCTTTGCGTCGCGCCCCAGTTCGTCCTTGAGTACTTTAATCAACTCGTGACGATTCACCTTGAACGGCTCTTCTTTCGGCCACACTTTCTGCACCAGCTCGAGCGCCGGATCACCGCCAGAAGACTGCACCGCCAACAAACGCCCGCCAGGTGCCAAAGCCTGAACAATTGGAGTAAGCACTTTCTTGACCTTGAACTCCGCGCTCATGCGCGCACGCCAGGGCTGAGACGCTAATGCCAAGTCGTAATTACCGCCGACCTGGCCTGGTTCCGGAATAACACCATCAAGCAAGAATTGATGATCCTTACGGTAAATGACCAACACCGACGGCCGCGCGTAAATCGGGTTGCCCGTCTTTTCGCTGGACCGGACCTGCCAACCTTCGACAAGGAACTTATCCAGAGCCTGGAGCTGCTCGCCATACTCGGCTGCGGAGGCACCTTCCAAAGCAACCTCTTTCCAATTCAAAGCGGCAGCGCTTGTCATGTTACGCGGTCGCAGCCAGGGCGCTTCGGCGTAATACATGTTGGTCAGTACGATGCAGGTAGAAGGATGCTCAACAAAGCGATCGGGGAATTTTTCTAGCGACAGGCGGACGTCTTCGAGACTGATTTCTTTACCGACGACAAGAAAAGGTACTACTGGAAACTTACGGTGCATTGCCCGTAACAAATGACACAGCACCGTGGCATCGCCGACGCCGGCATCAAACACGCGCAGCGCCGGGGGCGTGGGCCGCAGATGCGCTAATTCTTTTGTTGCACGCTCACCGACCTTCCATTTTTCGTTGGTCGTATTAATGAAGGCCAGATATTTCTGCCGATTATCGTAAAATCGAAACGGACGATCGTCTTTGTCGTCGGTCTTCTTGGCTTTGGTGCTTGGTTTTGTTTTTGGTGTTGCGGCTTTTGCGCTACTGCTCGACTTCGCAGCTTTCTTGGTGTTCTTTGCTGTCATCCCGGTGCCCCCATGCTCTGATGCGCCCTTTTCTTCGGCGCGTGATCGTCCGATGAAATCTCGAATCTTTTCAGCAGTTTCTAGGGTGACGTTCTTGCCGCTGCGCAATCGTGCGCACAGTTTCCCATCGTTTACAGCCTGCCTACCGAAGGTGGACTCAGCTAATTTGGTGCGACGGCAATATGCTTCAATGTCGTTGAGTAATGCTTTTGCAGCGTTTCCCACGGCATCTATCGGCGCCCTCGATGGAACACCCCCCTTCCACATCGACCACGAAAGATACTCGACAATAATTGGTATTGCAATCCATTGCCCACTTTCATCCACCCAGCGAAAAGTGGGCAATATCCCACTGGAACGAATTCACACGTCGCCCTTGACGCCTATAATGCCCGAACGATTTCGAGAGGTATATCCTAATGGGTCTGTACGCTTGGTCTTGGACTTTTCTGGCTGTTTATATCTGCGCAATGCTGGCCTTCGGCATCATAGGCAGCCGCAAAGTCGGCGGTGCCGACGACTTCGCCACAGCGCGTCAGGCCTACGGGCCCTTTCTGCTCGCTTTGGCTTTTGCCTCGACAGCGGCCAGCGGCGCAACCTTCTTAGGCTTGCCGGGCCTCACTTACCGACTCGGTATGTCGACGCTATGGATTGCCTTTTGTTACCCGCTCGGCATCTATCTGGGCGTCATGCTCTGCCAACGGATGATTGGCCAATTCGGCAACGAGCGTGGCGCGAGATCTATTCCCGAGTACCTCGGTGAGCGTTACCAATCTGAAACTCTGCGGATTTGTGCCGCAGTCTTCTCATTAATATTGATGTTCTACCTGGCGAGCCAACTCGTCGCAGGCCTGGTCATGTTCGAAACGATGCTTGGACTGCCCCGTGCATGGGCGCTGGCGATTACCGTCGCCGTGCTGCTTGGCTATGTCGTGCTCGGTGGCGCGCATGCCGACATACTCACTGACGGCGCTCAAGGCCTGTTGATGGTGGCACTGGCTATAGGCATCGGTGCCATTTTCTTTTTCGGCGTCGGGACAGACGGCTTCAGCGGTTTGATCGAAGGTCTACGCCAGGAAGATCCGCAGCTGTTGAATACCTTTAATGGCATAAATCCCACGACTGCATCGATCTGGTCCGCTGTTTCTGTAACCGTCGCCCACATACCCCTCGGACTGCTGCCACATATAGGCAATAAGCTGTGGGCACTGAAAGACGAACGCTCGCGCAATCGATTCTTGATTATGGCATTCACATTCGGGTTTATTCTGCCGGCCATTACCCTCGGCGGCATGACCGCGCGCGTCGTGCTGGGCGACAGTCTCTTTGACACGCCCGGAGGGGAAAACAGCGCCCTGCCGGCACTGTTCATCGAGCTGTTTCCAACCTGGTTTGCTGCGCTGCTTGGCGTCGGCGTGCTATCGGCCGTCATGTCGACCGCTGACGGCCTTGTGATTTCGACGTCCCAAGTATTTGCCAATGATATCTACCGCCGCAGTATCGCCCCCCGAATGCATGCGGATCTGAGTACCGAGCAGCTGGATCGCAACGTGCTGCGTATCAGCCGCACGATGACGGCCGTTACTGTAATTGGAGCTGCTGCG
>JAHEEO010000061.1 GCA_024640665.1 Rhodospirillales bacterium
AAGCCACCGTCCAGCGCAACCCTTCGCCATCAAGATCTGGAATGCGCGGTACAAACATGCCTTCGAGAACAGCGCCGGCACCTGGCCAGAGCACCACCGCCGTAACAATCACGGTGACAAACATCACTGCAATGCATACCCGCATTACATGCTCGAACAGTCGGTATCCGCCTGCGAGCACCAACGTGATACCTGCAAGACCGCCGATAATGCCGAAGACAACTTTGCCCGTAGTGGCCTCGGCAAAGACCGGCACAATTGCATGTAAAGTTACACCCGTTGCACTGAGCTGAGCCGAACCGACAAAAAACGACCACAACAACAAATAGGGCAGGAAAAGCCAAACCACTACGGGACCTAAGCGGTGCGCGACGCCCTCGACGAACGTCTCGCCCGTTGCTAACTGCCAACGCGCAAGACCTTCCGTGACTACGAACTTGAGAAAGGCGCCAACCAAAACGGCCCACAGGACGGATGTACCCAGCAACCCGCCTACGAAACCGCCGGTTGCCAGGTCGCCGCCGCCGACACCCGTCGCAGCAAGTAATAAGCCAGGTCCAATAAGTACGGCGCGCATTACCAGCGCAGCAGATTGGGTCGCGTATCGGTGGCGAGTGCCATATCGTAATAAGGCATTGTCGCGCTCTTTGGCGGCGCCAATGCGTCGATTCGTTGAAAATCCTCTTCGTTCATCTGCACATCACATGCGCCCAGGTTGTCGACGAGTTGCTCCAGCGTTCGCGGACCAATAATGGGTGCTGTGACTCCCGGTTGCGCCTTATTCCAAGCCAATGCAAGCTGCGACGGCGTGCAGCCTTTGTCCCGGGCATGCACGACATGTTTTTCGATTAAATCAAACGCCGGCTCAGTGATGGGCCGCTCGAAATTGTCCTTTCCACCGTGCCACCGACCTTCCGCAGTGACATCGCCGCGCGTGTATTTCCCGGTTAGCAGCCCGCCGCATAGGGGCCCCCATGGAATTACAGCCAAACCAAAAGTCTGCGCTGCTGGCAGTACTTCCCGCTCGATTGTGCGATCGAGTAAATGGTAGGTAGATTGATCTGCGACAAACCGATTGAGCCCTAGTTCCTTTGCTGCCCAGAGTGACTCGACGATCTTCCATGCCGGGAACATGCTGGTCCCGAGGTAGCGGACCTTTCCTGCGCGCACCAGGTCGTCCAGCGCCCGCAGGGTTTCGTCTATCGGAATATCGGCTTGAGGCCTGTGTAACTGATACAGATCGATCCACTCGGTGCCGAGCCGCTTCAGGGACTCCTCGCAAGCGGTGATAATATTGCGGCGGCTCAGGCCGCGGCCATTAATGTCATCACGGTCGAGCGGGAAAAAGCCCTTCGTCGCCAGAACAATGTTATTACGTTGCCCGCGCAGTGCTTTGCCGACGATCCGTTCACTTTCGCCGACTGCGTAGGCATTCGCCGTATCGACAAAGTTTATGCCCGCGTCAAGCGCGTGCGCAATCATGCCCAGCGAGTCCTTTTCGGCCGTGCTGCGGCCAAACATCATGGTTCCGAGACACAGCTCGCTCACTTTGACGCCAGTGCGCCCCAGGTTTCTGTAATCCATATCGCCCCAAAAAATCGGTCTTGAGTCGGCCACAGTGTAAGCGTAGGCTCTTTGCCAAACCACCGCTATTGGTGGCAGTGCGCTGGGGGCCAGCTACATGAGAGTCCTTAAAATCTTGGCGGCATTCCTCGGTATTGTGATTGTCGTAGTGATAATCGCCGGCATCTTGCTGGCTAGCTTTTTCGATCCGAACGACTACAAAGACTACGCGCAACAGTGGGTTGAAGAACGCACAGGCCGCAGCTTTACAATCGATGGTGACATTAAGTTGAGTTACTACCCTTGGCTCGCAATTGAAACCGGTGCGATAGAACTTGGCAACGCAGAAGGCTTCGGTGATACGCCTTTCGCTACTGCGCAGCGCGTTTCCGCACGGGTCCGTCTGCTGCCACTGCTGCAAAGGCAAATCGAAATTGGAACCGTTCAAATTGACGGATTAGAGCTCGATTTGGCCAGGCGCGATGACGGCACAACCAACTGGAATGATTTACTTGTAAATGACGCTACAGCTTCCACGAACAATCGGGCAGTCGATGCAGATTCCTCACAAAGCTTGGGCAGCCTCGGCATTGAAGCAGTCGAATTGCGGGATGCTCAAGTCATCTGGCGCGAAGGCTCGGACGAACCGCGTTACATTGTCAGCAAGCTTTCACTGACCACGGGCTCCATCAGCCCGTCACAACCCGTCGATATTGAAGCCGACTTCAATGTATTGGACGTTGCGTCGCAACTCAACGGCATCATCGCCGTGCAGTCCACTGTCGCTGTTCTGGCGGGTGGCAACATCAACGCGAGCGAAAGCTCAATCGAGTACGCAATTACCAATGGACAAGGCGCGAACCAGGGCCGAGGCCTTGTGGAAGTGACCACTGCACAGTTCGTTCCTGGTGTCTCGGCTCACACCGGCCCCGTCACGATGACCAATACTGTCATCAATCCGCCGATTGGCAGTGCCAACCTTGCCACCGCGTTATCATGGTCAACTCTCGACGTCGATTTGCAAAATTTCGACGTTAATGTTGGCGACCTGGTCACTGAAGCCGACGGACTGCGCGCCAGCTGGCAGATCGTCGGCGAAGATCTGATGGGCGAAGCCGCAGCAGTTCGCGGCAGTGTTGTGCTTGACGAGACTCCGGTGAGTGCCTTTGTGCGGGTGCTGAACATCGAACTGCCACCAGAAATCGCCGCACAAGCTCTCGGAAACCTGAGCGGCAACACATCGTTCGCGATGTCGTTCGACACGCAGGACGTCGAACTCGCCAACACGAGCCTGACGGCTCTTGGAATCAACGTGCGTACAGAAAGCGCCTCTATTAGCGGTGAAAACATCTCAGCGAGCATCGCCATCACGCCGTTTCGCCCCAACGCCGCGTTGCGCGGAATAATTGCCGCTTATGTGCCGCAAGGAATCGACACTGATGCTATCGGCCGAATTGCCCTCAACGCGATGGTGACCGGAACGCTCAATAATCTGAACATTTCAAACCTGCGGGCAGAGTTACTGAATGCCAATCTGGGCGGCAATCTACAGTTCGGTGAAAACGGCACAGTCATCACTGGAAGAATCGCGAGCGAGCGTTTTTCCCCAGATGAACTTCTGGCCGTACTCGGCGATCTCATCACCGCTTCAATAAGCCCGCAATCAGCCGGCATGCTGCAGTTCTCGACCGGGTTTAGTTACGATACGCAGCGCTCGAGCGCCAGCCTCAGGGAGTATCATCTTGAAGCGTTTGGCCTGGTTGCCGACGGAGAATTATCGGCCAGCAACTTGAGTGCGAACGCTGAATTCGAGGGTACTACCCGAATAAACAACTTGGACCCCCGAGACTTACTCAACCGCTTTTCGTTAGCCGTACCGCAGACATCGGACCCAACTGCATTACGCAGTGCCAATGTATCCACGCGTTTTAATTTGACACCAAACGCCGGCTCGTTCGAAGACTTGGTCGTGCGTCTCGATGAGAGCCGCATCACTGGCTCATTCGATGTAAGCAACTTTGCAGACCCGCTATATCGGTTTGTTCTGCAGGCCGACACGCTGGACGTTGATCGCTATCTGCCGCCGCAAACCCCGCCCGGCGCCGACAATGAGGCGCCACAAGAAAGCGATACCGAGCGGCGGGCGGGCGATATTGAACTGTCGAACGAAGCCCTAAACGCCGTCAACGTGGACGGTGATGTACGCGTCGCGAATTTGCGTCTTTCAGGCATGGACTTTCAAAACGTCGCTACGCATATTTTGGTCGGTAACGGTTTGATGAATCTCGACTCCGCGCACGCTAATCTTTACGGCGGCACGTTCGACGGGCGCTTTCGCGTCGATACCACAAGCCAAACTCCAACAATGTCGCTGCAAGGCGATGCCAGTAGTCTGCAGCTGGAACCGTTAATCACGGCATTGGCGGGCGAGGCCAACTTCAGCGGCACCGCGACATTCAATATCGATCTGCACGGCAGCGGCCCAACCATCACGGACACGCTGCATAGCGCGGCCGGTACCATGGGCTTCGAACTGACGAGTGGCGCGATCAGCGGCTTCAATATTGATAAGACATTGTGTCGTGCGTTCAACCGCCTGCGCAGCCTGCCAGCTCCGACTAACCAGCCAGATCGCACGCCGTTCGAACTTGTCCGAGGCAATGCCACCGTGACCGATGGCATCGCACGCAGCAGCGACTTATTTGCCCGCGCAGGCAGCGTCGAAGTACGCGGACGCGGCAATATTGCGCTCGCGGAGCAACTTACCGACTATACGTTTGACGCTCGGCTTGCCAGATCTGTCCCGATTCAAGGTTGTCAAGAAATGGATCGCATCATTGGCGAAGATTTCCCACTCGTGATGAAGGGCCCCGTTACCGCGCCGGATATCGCCCCCGACTATGGCGAAGTCTTAAAACGAATCGTTGAAGACCGTGTTCGCGACAACCTGCAGGAACGGTTGCTGGACCGGCTCATCAATCGCTAAAGAGCCCGGGGTCAGCATGCAAAAGCTGCCAGGCCAGGCACTAACGTGGGCCCGGCGGCGCATCCGCAAAGACCAGGCAAAGGCCCTTCGCCTACTGCAAAAATGCCTCGTGATCGGTAAATAAATCGATTGGCATCGGCTTTACATGCCAGATATCTTCACAATATTCGCGAATGGTTCGATCGGAAGAGAACTTGCCCGACCGCGCAGTATTCAATATGGACATGCGTGCCCAACGTTCATGATCAATATATGTATCGCTCACATGCCGCTGGCAGTCGCAATAAGCTCGGAAATCAGCCATTAGGAAATACGGATCGTAGTTCAGCAATTGATCCACTAACGGCTTAAACAGGCTGGTATCTCCATGCGCGAACAGTCCGCTCTCCAAAAGCTGAATTACGGCCGCTAGTTCCGGGTCTCTTTCATAGTAGTCGCGCGGACGATAGCCTTCGTTTCGCAGCCTTTCCACCGCTTCGCTGGACAGACCGAAATCGAAGAAATTATCCGCGCCTACGGCTTGGCGAATCTCGATATTGGCACCGTCCATAGTACCTATCGTCAACGCACCATTCATCGCAAACTTCATATTGCCGGTACCGGAGGCCTCCTTGCCAGCCAATGAAATCTGCTCGGACAAATCGGCCGCAGGATACAAGCGCTGACCCGTAGTGACGTTGAAATTGGGCATAAAGACGACCCGCAATCGGTCGCGGGTGAACGGATCATTGTTGACCACCTCGCCAACCGAATTAATCAGCTTAATCATCAGCTTCGCAAAGTGATAACCCGGCGCTGCTTTGCCCCCATAAATGAAGGTGCGCGGTGGCAAGTTGTCATCGAGGCCGTTCTTCAACCGCAGATAGTGCGAAATCACATACAGCACGCTGAGGTGTTGCCGCTTGTATTCGTGAATGCGTTTTACCAACACGTCGAACATAGAATCGACATCGACCGGCCCCGCAGACTGTGTCCGCATCCGCGACATCATGTCCGCCTTATTCGCCCGCTTTACGTCGCGCCATTTTTCCCGAAAACCAGCATCGTCAATGAGCGGCTCGAGTGCGCGCAATTCTTCGAGATCGCTGATCCATTTATCCCCAAGTGCCTCAGTCATCAATTCCGACAAACGAGGATTAGCCAATACGACCCAACGCCTTGGCGTCACGCCGTTGGTTTTATTGGAAAATTTTTCAGGCCATAACTCTGCGAAACCGGGCATGACGTGTTTCTGCAATAGACTTGTATGCAGTTCAGCCACGCCATTAATTGCATGACTACCAACGCATGCTAAGTTCGCCATTCGCACATACCTTTCGCCGCTTTCGTTTATGAGCGAAAGTTCGGCCAACTTATGATCATCAGCGAGATAGCGAATGCGCAATTCATCCAAGAATCGCCGGTTGATCTCGTAGATTATTTCCAAATGACGCGGCAACACGCGCTTGAAAAGCTCAACGGGCCATTGTTCCAACGCCTCGGGTAACAACGTGTGATTGGTAAAAGAAAAAGTATTGCGCGTGATTTGCCAAGCGCGATTCCAAGTCACAAAGTACTTATCAACGAGCAAGCGCATGAGTTCGGCAACACCAATAGCCGGATGCGTATCGTTTAGCTGCACGGCAAATTTTTCGTGAAAGCGATCTAACGCGATGCCTTGCACTTCGAGAATGCGCAACATGTCCTGCAGTGAACATGAAACAAAGAAGTACTGCTGTTGCAAACGAAGCTCTTTACCTTGAACCTGCTCATCGTTCGGGTAAAGCACCTTACTCAAATTTTCAGATTCCACTTTTTGCGCCACAGCGCCGTAATAGTCACCACGATTAAACACGGAGAAATCGAATGATTTGGGTGCATCCGCCCGCCAAAGTCTTAGGGTATTGGCCGTATTGCTTCGATAGCCAAGTATCGGCGTGTCGTGCGGAACCCCTTGCACCAGCCGCTCCGGAACCCATCGCACCCGCTTGCGACCGAGTTCGTCCGTATAGTGCTCTGTCCAGCCACCCAACTTCACGTCGACGGCCCACTCAGGCCGCGCTATTTCCCAGGGGTTGCCGTATTGCAACCATTTATCGGTACGTTCGACCTGCCAACCGTCGATGATGTGCTGCTCAAAAATGCCAAACTCGTAGCGAATTCCATAGGCAAGCGTCGGCACTTCCAAAGTCGCTAACGAATCGATGAAGCATGCAGCCAAGCGGCCCAGACCGCCATTGCCGAGGCCCGGTTCCGGTTCTTCAGCCAGTAACGTGTCGAAGTCGAGGCCGAACTGGCTCATCGCAACTTTGACATCGTCGTAAATACCAAGGTTGACCAGGTTGTTGCCCAGATGCGGACCCATCAAATACTCGGCGGACAAATATGCAACGGTGCGCGTTTGGGTTTCGGTATACGCAGCAGCTGTACTGACCCAGCGACGTAACATCATGTCACGCACACAATACGCAAGCGCCATGTAGTAGTCGTTACTTGTCGCAATGCGAGGATACTTGCCGCGAACATAAAACAATTTGTCCAACACGGCATTACGAATCGATTCCGGATCGAATTCCTGTTGTTCAATAAACGCGGGCCCGCGGACTAGCAGGTTACTTGACTCTTCTGCCACTTATCTATTCCTTTACCGTCAGTCATGTAAGCTGGATGCTGCATTGTGCCCGAGAATTCACGTGCGGCCCGTGACGGCGTAACCGTTTCAATCAACAGCTCGGCTATTGTCCTGTAGCGTGCAGTTTAGCGTGATTCATCAACCTACTGGGAACGGCAAATTGCGCTGTCTATAATTCCGGGCTCACCCGGCCCCGGCCGCCCGGCGCTGCGCCGCTGCGCCTCAGCTGCTCATAAGAGCTAGGAATGACGATGAAAGACCATGAGGAATCAACCACGGCCCGTGCATTGGCCTCGGCAGGAGATGCTGACTCAGCGCGTGATGTGGGTGCGCTGGATGACGTGGCAAAGGCCGTCGACTTACGGATCGGCAGCGCGCAAGTCGGGCTGGTTGAGCGGCTGATCTTCGGCCCTGCCCCAAACACGGCCGAACTCGGCTCGGGTGGACGTGTCGCAAGAGAAGTATCCGGAACAGAGCGCACGGCAATCGAAGCTGCGCTGGAGATGTTCGTTCGTGGCGAAGCTTTTTCTGCAGACGGTAAGCTGACTCAAACGCTGCGAGACACCGTTGCTGCAAATAAGGCGTATGGCTACACGGTACCCGCAGCTTTCGGTGGAGCTGAAAAATCCTACGCCGAACTCGCCGTATTGGAGGAAGCGCTCGCAGCTAACGGACTTGGACCGCTCGCCGTTGAAATATCGGGCCAACTTACGATAGGCGCCGGCTCAATTTTGGAGTACGGTGACGATCACCATCGCTCGACATACCTGCCCATGGTGGCGGAAGGTCATTTGATGGCGTTCGGCCTAACCGAGGTCGGCGTCGGCGTCAATGCCAAGAAGATTCAAGCCTATGTTGAGGAAGATGCCGAAGGCAACTATCGCCTATTTGCCGATGGCGATAAGAACAAGTTATGGATTACCAACGCGGTCCACGGCGGCATTATTGGGATCGTCGCACGCGATGGTCGCGCCGGTAAGAATATTGGTCTATTTATTGCCGAACTGCCCGATCACGACGTGCACCGTGACGGCAGCAACGACTATGAATTTCATCTCGAACCTTCCGGCGTGGCTGCATTTGTGGCGAATTTCAATTCGCGACTGCATTTCGACAACTTCCCCATTCCCAAACAGAACCGAATTCCTGCTGATGGCGTGGAGGTGTTGTTTTACTGTCTAAGGATGGGGCGCTGTATGTTGGCAGCCATGGCATCAGGTTACCAGCGCATGCTGGCTTGCGACGCGAGCCACTATGCCATTCAACGCCACGGGGTTGGCGGGCCAGTCATTCGTCACGAAATACCGCGTCTGAATCTGGGCAAGATTCTCGGCGGTGCACTGCTTGCTCGAGCATTGTGCTTCTTGTCTCTACAACAAGACGCGGACGGCGTCGATCTCGCTGGGTTGCGCGACATTACGAAATCCGCATCGGCCTCCGCCGGAGTCGAATCGATGGTCGCGTGCGAACATGTGCTCGGAGGGCGCGGTTTTCATGCCGGAACGCGTGTCAACGATGCGCGCGTGAACCTCCACCTGTTTGGCGTCGTTGAAGGCGAAGATGACCTGATTCTGATGGGTATGACGCGTGACGTAACTCAACGCTTTGTCGATCGTCATTTAGCGCCAATGCTGCAGGCTATTCAGGCCGCAAACCTAACCGATGAAGGCGAACTGCTGCCGCGGGAGGAGAGACTATTGAGCATCGGCCCGCTCACTATGCTACGCCACCCGAAACGCAGCTTTGCCGCAATCAGGAAACTGCTTTTTGATTACGACTTCTGGCGATTACTGGCATGGATCGCGGCAAATGCTGCTTCGGACTTTGTCCGGTTGCCACTGCGACTCTTGCCAGCGAGCTGCTTCGGCAGATACCGAATACTGCCACCGACGCTGCGTTCACATGCGCGCTTTGCGGAACGTGCTCTGCGAAGAATGCGCTGGACGTACTTGGGCATGAGCATGATATTTCAACTCGAACTCACACGGGCGCAAATTCCGCTGCAACGTTTCGGCAAATGCGTCGAATTACTGGTGAGTATCCTGGCTGTTTGCCACCATGCCGCCAGCGGCGACGAGAGCGAACAGCGAATTGCGCGGCTCGAGGCGCTGTTGCTTAAGGACAAATATCGCGGGATTCGCATCATGAGCGGATTGCGTTCGATGGCAAACATGCGCAGCGCGGTGGGTGCGCTTGGGCAGAGCATCGAGCAAGAAAGCTGCAGCATGATGAGTGGCATCAACCCGCAAGCCTTTGGACACCCGTGGGAAGACGCCAAACAGCCAGCATTGCATTCTGCACCTGCCAAAACCTGACCACCAGAGGCAAGACTAAGCGGGAAACTTCGTCTGCCTTTAGTGCAAGTCGTCCGTCTGCAGCAAAGGATGACTCCAAGCCTTATTGCGAACATGTTCGCGCCGCTGGATTCGCCAGCCTTGCGGTGTTCGCACGTAGACATCCTCGTAGCCGCCAAACCGCTGCGTATGATCCGGACGGCGCTCGCCGATAACCACTGCATAAACGCGACCGGCAGCACCATCAGCAGTTGGCGTAATAACGGGGTTTACCATGATATGGCTCCAGTCTTTCCAACCCACGTTCTTGCAAGCCCGATCGCCGCCACCAGCTGCGCGCGCCAAGGCTTCGCGGCCGACTGCCCTCACTAATCCGTTTTGCGCAAACCCTTCGTCGGTAAAACTGTCAACGAATATGCCGTCGTCAGTGTAGACGTCGGCATAGTCGTAACCATCGTTGGCACAAGTATCGATTGCATGCGCATAGCGGTACATGAGCTGCTCGATCTCATAGTAGTCCTGCGCCGTCAGTGCCGGCTGCGAATCCGCACGCTGCGCCAATACTGCGCCGAATGCGATCAATCCTGTCGCCAGCAATATTGCGGCAAATAATTTTAAAACCTGCATCCGCCCCACCCTGGGTTCGAACCCGATGTAATACTGCGTATGTAGCATAACCGAACAGCTCGGAAGGCGTCGAAGAGGCCAACTTTCAGCGATTCCAGTAACATTGCAGGAATGAAGCGCTTTCCAAAACTCGGCCGACTGTTCGGCTTTACGATACTTGGCGCGATGCTTGGCGCAGTTCTTTTTGGCCTATACCTTGGATGGCAAGTTACTCGAGAATTTGCCGAGCGCGGCTGGGACACGCCGGCGCGGGTGTATGCGGCTCCGCTCGAGCTCTATCCAGGCCGACAATTGCAGCCTGCAAACGTTGCAGCCGCACTCGAGCACCTCGGCTATACCCGCATTGCAAACGCAGATTCTCCGGGCAGCTATTCAGTTACTCGCCAGATGCTCGACCTTACGTCACGCGCTTTTATGGGCCCGAACGGGCTGCGCCCAGCTAGCTTCTTCCGGATCGAATTCGACGCCAGCGGCATTCGCACGATTAGTGATGAATCTAATACACCGCTGGCCATTGCGGTACTCGACCCAATGCTGATCGGCAGTATTTTCCCGGATCACGGGGAAGACCGCATTGTCCTCTCGCCTGACGAAGTGCCAACACTACTCATTGAGGGTCTCAAGGCGGTTGAAGACCGCCGGTTCGATAATCATTTTGGTGTGGATATCCGTGGCATCGCTCGCGCCGCCTGGGTGAACATTCGAAGCGGCTCGCTTGAGCAGGGCGCCAGCACGCTGACTCAGCAACTCATTCGCAGTTACTACTTAGACACCGAGCGGACGTGGTCCAGAAAAATCCGCGAAGCATTCATGTCCGTTGCCCTAGAACTGCAAAAGGACAAGGACGAAATCGCGCATGCCTATGTAAACGAAGTTTACCTCGGTCAAGACGGTGCGCGGGCCATTCATGGTTTTGGCCTTGCCGCTCGGTATTACTTCGGCAGACCCCTGGGTGAACTCCAAGTTCATCAGTTGGCCATGTTGATTGGCCAAGTCCGCGGCCCGTCGTTTTACGATCCTCGTCGCAACCCCCAACGAGCTAAAAACCGTCGCGACCTAATCTTGTCGCAGATGGCAGCTTTCGGCCTCATAGATTCGCAAACGCACGATGCTGCGGTGCAGATGGCTCTTGATCTCGCGCCAACCAATACAAACGGCGGTTACTACGCAGGCTTCCTCGATCTGGTCAGGCGACAACTGCGTGAAGACTACGAAGCAGACAGCCTCGAATCTAAGGGCTTACGCGTATTTACAACCATCGATCCGCAGATCCAGGCTGTTGCCGAAGCTGCGGTGCATGACCAGCTCGAAGCCTTGCAAGCCGCTCGGCCGAGACTGGATGCTGCAGTAATCGTGACAACACCTCAGAATGCCGAAGTGAAAGCGCTTGTCGGGGGTCGCCAGCCTGGGTTTAACCGCGCTTTGGACGCACATCGACAGGTCGGCTCATTGATAAAGCCTGCCGTGTACCTGGCCGCATTGGAGTCGCTAGATATCTCGCTGGCCTCGTTAATTGAAGATGGCCCCATCGATGTGAAGTTGGAAGACGGCTCCGTTTGGTCACCGAGTAACTTCGAAGGCGTCGGCAATGGTGAAGTGACCATTGCTCGGGCACTGGCCGAATCGCTCAACATGGCGACCGTTCGGCTCGGCATGTTAGCTGGGGTCGGGCATGTTGCTGAATTGATCGCGCGTCTCGGTCTCGACGCTACGCCGTCGGCATTTCCATCGCTGTTACTTGGCGCAATAGACCTAACGCCATTTGAGGTAGCCGGAATTTATAACACGCTGGCCAGTGGCGGATTTCGTGAGCCGCTGCGCGCAGTCCGTGCAGTGGTCGATGCCGATGGCCAGATCTTGCAGCATTACCGAATCGAGATCGAACAGGCAGCCCAGCCTGACGCAGTTTACGCACTCAATAGGGCGCTCGTTCAAGTGATGCAGCGCGGCACGGGACGCACAGCGCAGAGACGGCTGCCGGCGGGATTAACCACCGCAGGCAAGACGGGCACTTCCGATGATTTGCGCGACAGCTGGTTTGCGGGCTTTTCGAATGATCATTTGGTTGTAGCCTGGGTGGGCAACGACGCAAATGAAAGTATTGGACTAACAGGTTCAGCCGGTGCCGCTCGCATCTGGAGCGACATATTGGCGGATCTGGAAACACGCGCATTCGCACCACCCACACCATCGGGTGTGGCCGACATTTGGATCGACTACAACACCGGCCTGGCAACCGACTCGGACTGCGCCAATGCTGCGCTACTAGGTATCTCAACACGAGATATCCCGCCCCCTGCGCGACGTTGCGGCAGTGAACGTGTCCGTTTCGGCTCCCGCATTCGCCGGCTGTTCGATGGCAGCTCCAAATGATCATTGCCCGGCATCGAAGCGCCACCCTCATCCTGGTGCTGGCGTTCGCTCAAGGCTGCACGACACTGGGCCCGGTGCCAGCTGCAGAATCAAACGAAGCTGCAGGCGTGCCGGGGCCGACGTCCAGCAACCCCACTACCAGCTCAACAGCAGACTCGCGGCGCTCCGCAAGCGCCAGAGCAAGCCGGCTAGGCTCCATTCAAGACACAACGCAGCTAATGCTGGCTCAAGCCCGCACTGACCGAGTCGCTGGTCGCCTCGATTCTGCAGAATCGACGATTGAACGTGCACTGCGCATCGAACCAAATAACCCGTTGCTATGGATAGAATTGGGCGAAATCAAACTGGCAAGCGGTGATCGCGCTCAAGCGCGGACGATGGGACGTCGGGCAATGAGCTTATCGGGCGGTGATGCAGCGATCGAAAACAGTGCCCGGCGGCTGATCAATCTCTAGCGCCGGCACCTACGGCCCGCCGACTTCGCATTCGCCAATAAAAGTCTGGGGACGCTCCCTGAATTCAGGATAGCTGGACGCTGCAAACCGATTACGCACATGGATAGCCATCATGCGTCCGTCTTGCGTCATCTTTGGGAGCACTGTCGTGATGTAAATCGATCCGATGTCGATCATCTGAATGAGATGCAAGTAGTCCGGCGTGTGACGCACTACAATATAAGAGACCCCAAAGCGGCTATCGGCATCCGCTGTGCCTTGCGCGATATCGATATTCGAGAAATTCGCTTCTAAGTCGCTGTCTGCAACGGAAACGCTTGGCGTATCGTCGGCCCAGCTGCTCGTGACCACCGCGCTGAATCGGCAGTTCAAACTCTGGACCGACGCCAGCCGGTCCTGCAACTCACTATTTTGACCGTACGCGTATTGCGTGACCAACACGAGCAGCCCAAGAATAGGTCCAGCCTCCATCAGCCGGGCCAGCCTCCCGGCGCACTTTGCAGAATTAGAGCAATCTCTCAGCATTCGAATTTCAAAACTTGAATTCCCATCACAGCAAAACTGCATATGTCATGGCATATTGCTCGCTGTCTGAGCTAAGTCAATATTACGACCGTGACAGACACGCGATGCGGGAGTAGCTCAATGGAAGAGCAAATGGCTTCCAGCCGTAAGACCGAGGTTCGATTCCTTGTTCCCGCTCCACAATCTCACCTCTGCCCGATACGAACAAGTACGGTCCCTGCCTAGAACGCTGTGCATCCACTTTTCAGCCCAAACCTTACGCCCTAATTCTCCGTGCGGCAGTCGCTGGATTCTTCGATACAAAGCACGGCTTCGGCTGGCTCTATGCGCCGATTCGGCTCTCGATAACGATACAAATAGTCATACATCGTGACGATATTGGTATCGAGGCTACGCTCCAGCCCGCCCAAATCCGCAAATGCTTCCATCTTTACCAGCTGCCGGATTTCCGGCAGGCTTCGGCCAGCAATCATATGGTCCAGCACTTCGTCGTGGAGGCTCTGCAAGAAGCTACGCATCCGCGGAAACACCGCTGGCGTCAGCAACCCGCCATGACCGGGTACAACGATCTCAACGTCTTCGAGCACGCTGAGCTGCCGGTAAACCTCGAGACCGCCGTGCACGTCCATATCACGCAGATCAGGAAACAGTGAATTGCGCGCTGTATCCACAGAAATCAGCACTTTGTCTTGAGGAATATGGACATG
>JAHEEO010000062.1 GCA_024640665.1 Rhodospirillales bacterium
CGAATCGAACTGCCGCATCTTAACTGCATATTCAATGGCTGGCGTTCCACCGATTTTATATCCATCTGGCGATCCGCCCATTGCGACAATGCCGATATAGAGCTGCGCAGCAAGGCGCTTGTTCACTCGGATTTCCTCTTGGCAACATAGTCGGCGAGCCTCGAGCGTGCTGAAGTCTAGAAAAGTAAAGCGAACCGGTTTCTTAACCTTGTAGGCAAATTTGCCTGTCAGGAATACCCAGGAAATATGAGTCTCCACGACTTCGATTTGGCTGACCGGATGATCGTAGCCGGCGGGATTCAAGAAAGCTTCCGGCACGCTTACTGTTGGCATGTTGCTGTCTTGCATGCGCAGTCTCGTTCCTGGTGGACAAAAAGCCGCCTTTACCGTTCGAGCTGGAGCCTATCTGCCAGCAGTGTCGAAAGTTGCGGCGGTATTCCATTGTACGTGCTCGTCGATTGGAGCGTGATTAAGAACGGGAGGTCAAATTCTTTGCGGTTCCGAGCATTTATCTTATGGACGCGTTCCGAGCCGGCGAGTGCTTTTGGGGAGGTCTTGTTCTCGGTGGCGGTTGGCGTGTCGTAACATAGGTGTAATTACGAACGGGTGCTGCATAAATACGAGTCCGCTGCGACACTTGCCGGTAGTAATCTATTAACAGCTTGGACAGTAAATGCTATTTTCTGACTGCTTCAAGCAAACGCGCCGATACGACTATTTTTGTTAAGCAGCCCGCGTAACGCCATCGAGGAAATCAGCCATGTCCGAATCCAGCCGTGTATTGGTCGTTGTAGATCCCACCGCAACACAACAACCCGCTGCCGAACGTGCAGCGTGGTTTGCGAAAAAGATGAATGCTTCTTTGGATCTCCTTATTTGTGACTACGATCAGCATTTGTCCACCCAAGAAGTGTTCGATCCAGTCTTGTTGGAGAAAACGCGCGTCGACCTTCTCGGGCGGTACGAAAAGCGGCTCGAGGAATTAGCTGAACGATTTAGAGCGGATGGCTTGGATGTTTCTGTTTCTGCACGCTGGGATACTCCGCTGCATGAAGGCATATTGCGCCAAATCGAAGCCTTGAAGCCCGCTATGGTTGTCAAGGACACGCATTATCATAGCGCCATTAGGAGGGCCATTTTCTCAAATACGGACTGGAATCTGATTCGCAAATGCCCGGTCCCACTACTGCTGGTCAAGCCCATCGACTACGGCAAGAAAGTAAAAATCATTGCTGCGGTGGATCCAACGCATGCGGCTGATAAGTCTGCCAATATGGATCGTATAATACTGGCTGCTGCAGAGAATATACGCGCAGTGTCAGATGGAGAGCTGCACGTTGTGCATGCAGTCAACGACACTGCTGCATACATTATGGCCGCCGAGCCTCTGGGAATGCCGTTAGTAGCGCCCACGAAAGAACTAGTCGAGTCGTTGCGAATCCAACATGAAAAGTCCGTGGACAAATTGTTGAACGAATCTACAGTCGCCCGCGAGAATATTCACGTGGTCAGCGGCGACCCACGCGAAGTGCTGGTTGCTCAGGCAGAAGCGCTGTATGCAGATATCGTCGTGCTAGGCGCAGTTGCGCGCGGCGCAATCGATCGCTTGCTGCTCGGCAGTACGGCGGAACGCGTTCTCGATCATCTGCCTTGCGATCTGCTTATCGTAAAGGCGCCGAAGTAAACGCGAGCGCGAGTCCAGCCAGCGAATCTCGGCTGTCGCTCGCTCGAAAACAAACTGGGTTTTGTCGTTGGAATTAATCACTGAGAGCTTGCGTGCTGACTGGGCAGCCTTCCTGAGGTTCGCCCCCCGGCTATTCTATGCGTTCGTTCTGCTCATTATTGTGCTGTTGGTTGCCAAGTTCGCGGCGCAAATGACGGCAAAAGTGCTTCGCCGAACTGGGCGAATTGGGGCAAACGACCGATTTCTGCAAAAACTCGTGAGTTGGTCCATTTCCTCAATCGGCATCCTGCTGGTATTGGGGGTTTTGGGCTTCCAAGGGATCGCGGCGAGCCTTCTGGCGACGGGTGGCGTGGTCGCTATCGTGCTTGGATTTGCGTTTCGCGAGATTGGCGAAAATCTTCTGGCGGGCTTTTTCCTGGCCTTCAGCCGTTCATTCGAACTCGGTGATCTAATCAAGACAGGCGGCTTGACAGGCATCGTCCGGTCCGTCGAATTGCGCTATGTGCATATCCGCACCTTTGATGCCTGTGACGTGTATGTCCCTAGTGCACAAATATTCCGTGAGCCACTATACAACTATACCCGCGATGGACTGCGGCGGCCGAGTTTCACTATAGGCGTGGCTTATCACGACGACCCAAAGCAAATTTTGGCCTTGCTCGAAAAAGTGACGAGGAGCGTCCCGGACGTTCTTGCCGATCCTGAGCCGTTCGTCACGCTCAAAGAATTTGATGCGCAATATGTACAGTACGAAGTATTTTTCTGGCTCGATGTTAACGAGAGCAAGCGCGGATTTATCGGGACGAGCAACGATGTGAAGATCAGCTGTTGGCGCGCATTGCGCGACGCGGGAATGACCTTCAGCACAGATGTGACTACGGGACTGGACATTCAAAGTGCGCCCGCTGTGAATATCAACTTTCCTAATGGAAGACCGAACTTCGAGGGATCGGATCAATGACCCGTGATTTGCTGGTATCCTTTGTGACGTCCTAGTCACGTCGCCTGCATGACTTACCGGTGCTACCCATGGATTCGACGATAACCGCAGTCAGAAGCCTCAGTGTTTTGCGAAGAGTCACGACCGGGCTGCTAAGCTGTCTGATGCTGATTGCAAATGCTGGCATGGCCCAGCGAGTCTCTGGGCTCGGCAATCTGATACTTGAGCCGGTTCTACTGTCGTCGGCGCTAGATTCGCCACTCGATCTCACCGCTGTCTCTGCAACCGACACCCAGGCGTTGTTGGATTCAATCAGTAATCGGTTAGCGGCCATCGAGGCACTAAGGCGAGACGGTTCATCTAATCCCCAGATAATCGAGCAACTGGGCATGCTGGCTATTGATCACCAGCGACTTGATCGACACGAAGCAGCAATCGATGTTCTCGATGAAGCCATAGCGCTTACTTTCGAGGCAGGCGGTCGGGACAACCTCGAACAAATCCCACTGCAGGAACAAAAGCTTGCCAGCTATCTGGCGCTTGACGATATTCGCAGCATCGATGACACAGAAGAGCTTATCTATTCTTTGTATCAACGCAGCTTTGGGCCGCTTGACCGGCAAATGTATTACGCCACGATAAATCTTGCTGACTGGCATACGACGGCTTATTACAGGGAAAACTACAGCCCAGGCAGCCTGGCGCTCAAACGACAAAGGGCCGTCATACCTCGAGTGCAACGCTGCATACGCAGGCCCGGATCACTATTTGGCGAAAATGCGAGCGGATGCGAAGACTTCGCCATATTCAACGGCAATATCAAAGACGTCTTTAATCAAGACATCATCGATGCACGGCTGCGAAAAATCGATCGGCTGTATTCGAATTATCAGAACGTTTTGCTCGAGAGTGGCAATGCGCAGCTAGATATCATCATAGACATGGCAAAGCGTATCGCCCGGTTGGCTTATGCGACGAAACAGGAAATGGATTTTGAACGTGATAACTATACGTTCGATCCAAATTACGAAGGTTCGCGAGAGCAGGCGGCGCGTAATTCACCGGACCGCATGGACGAAAGCTACGATACCGGCGTAAAGGCGCTGAAATATGCAATCACCGTCCCCGGTTCTGTGGCGGACTGGCGTCCGGAAGCGCTGGCGGCGGCACTTCTGGACTTAGGTGACTGGCATTTGGCTTACGGGAAAGCTGCGGCCGCAGAGGAGGCCTACGGGCAAGCCTACGAGGTTTTGCTGGAGGCGGGATTCTCAGCTGAGAATATCGAGCGAGCACTGGCAACCGACTTGCCGATCACCTTGCCGGTTTTCGCAACACATTTGTATACAAGACGCAGTACGGGTAGGAGTGAAGACGCTGAGTTGGATTACAAAGGCTATGTAGACCTGAGCTACACGGTGGATCAACTAGGCAACGCCCGCGGCTTGGACTTTATCGGTCGCTCGGATTCAGATTCGGACGAAATAGAAAAAATAATCGAACGGCAATTGAGGACAATGAAATTCAGGCCTGTCCTGAGCAATGGTCAACTGACCAGTCCGGGGCGAATTGAGGCACGCTACTACTATGCGTATTAACGCCTCGGTGCCGCATTTCCTCATGACCTTACTTTGGGCAGTCATGCCCGGGCTCAGCCAAGCGCAACTCGATGCCACTGAACGCGCTATCGTCGCATGGAGCCAGGAAAATGTAGATGCCGCAATTGCGCTCATCGAGGCGCAAGTAAACATCAACAGCGGCACGATGAACCACGCCGGTGTGCGGGAAGTCGGCAGTCTGCTCGAAGCGGAGCTCAGCGGATTGGGGCTCGCGACGGAGTGGCTCGATATGGCGGAGGTTAATCGTGCCGGCCATTTGTTCGCGCGGCAAAACCTGGAGCAGGCGGGCGGGCCGAATATCCTGATGATCGGTCATCTCGATACGGTTTATGAACCCGGTGACGCATTCCAGGCTTTTCAACGTGCAGGCCGCTGGGCGACTGGACCGGGCGTTGCCGATATGAAAAGCGGTAATGCAGTGATGATTTATGCGCTCAAAGCACTGCAAGCTGTCGGCGCGCTCGCTGATATGCACATTATCGTTGCCTATACCGGGGACGAGGAACATCCGGGCAGCCGCCTAGATGTCACGCGGCGCGATTTGATCGGAGCCGGAGAGTGGGCTGATGTTGCGTTGGGTTTTGAGAACGGCATCATGACTGGCGACGGTGTCGAGTGGGCGACAACTGCCCGGCGCGGTTTCGCGGGTTGGGCGCTGATCGTCACGGGCACTCAGATGCATTCCTCGCAAATTTTCAGTGCGGCTGCTGGTGCGGGCGCCGTCTTCGAAGCAGCCCGAATACTGAATGGCTTCTACGAAGAGGTTCGCGGGGAGGAAGCGCTGACCTTTAACGCAGGCTTGATTCTCGGCGGCACCGACATCGATTTCGATGCGGAGAACACGCGGGGAGAGGCTTTCGGCAAAACCAATGTGGTGCCACGCCAGGCAATCGTGCAGGGGGAGATGCGCACTATTTCGCAAGACCAGCTCGCGCGCACGCGCACGGCAATGCAGGCGGTTGTTGATCGTCATCTGCCACAAACTCGTGCCGAAATCAGCTTCCAGGACGGCTATCCAGCGATGTTCCCGAGCGAAGGCAACGAACGGCTGCGATTGCAGCTGTCGCAGATAAACGAAGACCTTGGCCGCGGCCCAATGCCCAGCATCGATCCGCTTGCGCGCGGCGCGGCCGATATCTCATTCGTTGCCCCTTACACCGACGGCCTGGCTGGTATGGGTCCTGCAGCCGAAGGCGGCCACACTCCCAATGAACGTTTAGACTTGGAATCGATTCCCGCCGCTATTCAGCGAGCGGCCATCTTGATGTATCGGATGAGCGCCGGTGACTGAATGAGTACGGAATCTCGGGGTTCATTCTCCAGGCAGGTTTTCGGTCTAGCAGGCTGGCTCACCGTCACGTTTTGCGCCGCTGCTTTGGGCGCGGCTGCTTCCATCAATGCCGGTAGTTTCTATGCGGAGCTTGTTCGCCCATCGTGGAGTCCACCCGCATGGTTGTTCGGGCCCGTTTGGAGTTTGCTTTATCTCCTGATCGGTATCGCCGCTTGGTTGGTATGGCGAGCGCATGGGTTGCGTCGTGCCCGCATCGCGCTCATTGTGTTTGTTATTCAACTTGCCGCAAACGCACTATGGAGTTGGCTTTTCTTTGCGTGGCGGCAGGGGGGGCTTGCATTTGCCGACATCGTGCTCCTGTGGATTCTGATCGTTGCAACAATCCTCGCGTTTTCGCGGTTGCAACGGCTTGCAGCTGTGCTCTTGTTGCCGTACTTGGCTTGGGTGAGCTTCGCAGCGCTGCTTAATTTTTC
The DNA here is from genome assembly GCA_024640665.1 of Rhodospirillales bacterium. Classification (GTDB taxonomy): domain Bacteria; phylum Pseudomonadota; class Gammaproteobacteria; order Steroidobacterales; family Rariloculaceae; genus JAHEEO01. The sequence goes on from JAHEEO010000062.1 coordinate 6,005, forward strand.
AATTTGGCAGCTCAACGCTGCGAATCTGGGATGATCGATAAACACTGAGTTTGGGCTCGACAGTTCTTCCAGCGGTGCTATATTCGGTACTCGACTAAGAAGTTAGCGATCGATGCAAGGCGGTTGGCCGCAATGAAGAAACGTGCACGGCGCTCGTAGCTGCCGATTTCAGCGCTAGAGGGACTTGGAGCTTATATGTCTGTCGTCAGAGTTCTCAGGCTCATCGTTTCGCGCGCCACAGCGCTTGGGCGGTTTTTCGGATGGCTCAACTCCGCGCGGGCGCAGTGCATGCGCTGGGTCCTGATCGTGACTGGCGTTACGCTGCTTATGGGCAGCGTCTCGGTCGGTGCTCGCGAAATATGGGACCGAAACTGGATCGAGGTACGCACCGAAAACTTCATCGTTGTCAGCGCTATCGGACAAAGATCAACCGTGGCCCTCGCTCAGCGATTAGAGAGCTTTCGCACACTCGTCATGCTGCTTTCGTCACCCGAAAGGGTCGATCGCATGCCAATCGAAGTTTATCTGTTTCACAGGCCCGTGCCTGAGATTGCACTGACTCGCGACCTCGGAGGCTACTATCTGCCGGCTGCACCATCGGACATCATTGTTCTAAGGCGTGGCGGCAATATAGCTGAATGGATTCGGCACGAGTACGTGCATTCACTGATTCGTGACCGGGATACGCGCGCTTACCCGTCTTGGTTTGACGAGGGTATTGCTGGAATGCTCTCTACGATGGAGCTGGAGGAGTCGTCATTCAGTGTAGGAAAGCCGCCTCGCTATGCACTCAGACGTCTTAGTGATTTGCCCTGGCTCGATTTCTCGAAGATCCTGGCGTTGCGTGACCCGCGGGAGCTGAATGGCGCGCAGCGGTCAATGTTCTACTATCAGTCGTGGTTGTTATTGCATTATCTGAACTGGGGCAGAACGGATCGGGATTTCGGGCGTGACGCGAATGAATATCTGCGTCGGCTAGGGGCCGGCGAGGCATTCGATGTGGCATTTACAGACAGCTTCGCGCTCGATATCGCTAGCGTGAAACCCACCCTGCTCGAGTACAGGAGAAAGGTGCCATATTTGCACGGGGAGCTTGAGAATCGGTATCAGGCGCCTGAGTTCACGTTGCGCCAGATGCGGCCGGACGAAGTTGCCACAGGTATCGGCGAGATTTTTCTGGGGCGCGGGGAACTGGCGAACGCGCGACAGTATTTCGAAGGCGCGTTAACGCTGTCTCGAAGCAACACCAGCGCCAAAATCGGGATTGCCGAAGTGCTGGGACGCGAAGGCGCCCACGAAGAAGCGCTCGAATGGTGGCGTGCCGCTGCAGAACAAGGGCAGGGACTGGCACAGTTGAACCTGAGCCTTGTATACCGCAATGGTGTTGGCGTCGAGCGTGATTACCACGAAGCCTATGCCTGGGCGCGGGCGGCTGCTGTTCAAGGTGTTGATGAAGCGCGAGAACATCAGCAGCACATATTGGGGCAAATCGCAGATCTTGAGGCCGCAAGCGAGTTGGCTCAGGAGTATGTTGAAAAATACGTGCCCCGCTAACGGCCTGCATTGGGAGGGCACTCATGTTTGCACTGACGAAAATTCTTGTCCCGACGAATCACGGCGACCCGTCCAGAGCAGCAATTCGCTACGGTGTTGCTTTCGCCCGGCAGTTTGCTGCGCAGTTGTACCTGGTCCACGCGCTGCCGGATGGCGAGCTGGAGTCCGTTATTGAAATCGAGCGTGTCATTGAGACGTTGCTGCCCGAGACGATTCCCGAGTTCGTGCCCGCAGCAGGGCCCGATCCGGACCAGGTTTCAAAAAATGCGGCGCGTGGCGATCTCAGTGGCTTGCTGGATCCGCAGGAAGAACGTGATGTGCGTGCTGAATACCTACTGCGTGGGACAGGATCGCAGGGCCCCGGCGATGCGATCGTGGCGTGTGCAAATGAACTCGGTGTCGAGCTGATTGTAATGGGTAAGCACCGCCTGGGTTTTGTCGAGCATTTGCTTGCGGGCAGCGTGACCGAGAATGTCATTCGCAATGCGCCTTGTCCGGTTTTGATCGTGCAGCACCCGGAGCAAGAATTTGTCGTGTCGGACGAACCAGAAGCCTAGGTCCGCAGCTTGACGCTGGGGTGCTGAGTCACTGCCGATGATCATTGCGACCGTACCGGCGAGACACTGGCGCGGCACCAACTGCCGCGCCAGTTTGCAATTGCACTACAAGGAGATTACGGCTTCCGCACGACGAACAAGAAGCGGTCTGAGTTTCTTCCCAAGATTGGGTCATTGACGGCAAGCGTGTGGTCATCAGCCGCCGTGCGCAGAATGTCTGATTCTTCCACGATTTCGAAACCAGCGTCTCGTATCCATTGTCTGGCATCCGCGACGGTCATTCGATGCAGGCGTGAATTGTCAATCTCTGCGAGGCCGACGTGATCGATGATCGCAGCGACGCCGCCCGATTTCAGCACGCCTAGAATTTGGCGCAGATACGGAACGTTTCTTTCAGCGTTGCCGTGATGCATGTTGAGCGCCGTCACGGCGACATCGAAGCTGTTTGCCGTAAGTTCGCTGACGTCGCCGAAAAAGGCTTCAGTATTGCCCAGCGCAGCTGCAAGGTCTTTTTGTGCCTGACCATTTTCCCGCTGGAGGGCACGGGGGCCAAATTGACCCACGACTTTTCCAGTCGGGCCAACTGCAGCCGATAAGACGCGTGTGTACCAGCCGCCACCGGCGCCAATATCGACGGCCGTCATCCCGGCTTCGACGCCGAGTAGCTGCATGACTTGATGGGGGCGCCGTGCGCCATCTCGCGCGCGGTCTTCAGCGGGTCGAGACTCTGCGGTCAGTTTTTCCATGAAATCGGGCGCAACGGCGAACACGCTCGACGTTAGGCCCAAGAAACAGATTGCGAAAATTGCTTTCTTCATTGTTGAGTTCACGTGATTTCTCTCAGTTGCAGGTGTGTATGGTCAATGATAACCGACCCCAGGCACGCTGGGATTACGGCTTCGTAACGTGCAATGTTACCGCACAAAGCGCCAACCTAGCATGCGCAGCCTACTGCTCGGCTGCTACAGTAAGCCTGAATGAACCAAGTACGCTTGTTGATCGCCTTTAGCCTGTTGTCTTGCAGCCTTGCTGCGCCGGCGCAGCAAGCTTGGCGGGAATATCCCGGCATTGAAGGCGGCTGGGCAAGGCGCGGCGAATTGCCCGGCAACTACCGTGAGCCGGGCGAGTTTGTGATCGGTCGGCTCATGTTTCCGCAGGCCCGTCGGGGGCGCGCGCTCGGGACTGGCGGCGGCGATTGGCGTCGGGGCGGCACCGCATGGACTGTCGATTATCCAGAGGGGGACAGAACTATCGCGCGCCTGCTCGAGCGTCTTACAACGATCGACGTGCGCGCAGTCGAGCAACCCGTCAACCTGGACGACGACATCGATGCATTCTATTGGCCATTCCTGATTTCCGGCCTTGTCGGCGCCTGGGAGCTCACCGAACTTCAGGCGAGCAAGCTGCGAGAGTATCTACTGCGCGGTGGTTTCCTGCTTTGCGACAGCTTTTATGGAACCTATGAGTGGGAAGGCTTTGCGGCTGGGATAAGCCGAGTCTTTCCAGATCGGCCAATCTTGGAGCTTGCCGACGACCACCCGATTTTTCACTCGGTTTATGATTTAACCGACCGTCCACAGGTCCCCACTTGGCAGCACCTGCCTTATGGTTATCGCAGCGACGGCGCTGATCCGCACTGGCGCGCAATTCTCGACGACAATGGACGGGTTATGGTTATGATTGCTTTCAACAATGATATTGCCGACGGCTGGCAGCGGGCCGACGAATATCGTTACCCGCAAGAAGCGGCTAATCTGGCGATTCGCCTGGGCGTCAACTTTGCGGTCTACGCGTTGACCCATTGAATTGAGCACGGGTTTGCTGGCATCTACATTGCGTTGACAGCCTGCCGCAGCGTGGATGACTGAGCCTGGTCATCATAAGACTCATTCCGGCCATGGAGAAATCAGCGAGAATGCGGAGTATGATTCTTATCAACCGGGGGCTGATCTGGCTGGGAGAGACTCTAATATGGGGCAGATAAACACACCGTCATTGCAAGTTATGGCATACGCGTTTGGCGTCGCTTTAATCGCCCTGAGCGCTGCAAACTCAGTTGAAGCGCAGGCACAGCCTCAGCCGGCACAAACTGAGCAGACACAAGCCATTGTAGTGCCGGACGCTGTGCTGATTCCGCGGCCGAGCGATCAGGAAATTGCCACCGCGGAACGCAGTCTTGCTGAATTCGTGCGATCTGCCGACCGTGCCACTCGCACAATCCTCGATCGTTATCCTGGCCTGCTCGAAGTTCGACCGCCGCGGGTCAACACAGCAATCATTCCTGAACTTGCTCCGTTCTTTCAGGCTAAGCATCAACAAAACCTGGAGGTTGCGCGTCAAGGCGATATCGAGCTGCTGTTAGTGGGCGACTCGATCACCGATTTTTGGCGAAATACGGAAGGCAATTTCGCCGGTAAGAGTGTGTTGGACGAGTACTTCGGGCGCTGGAAAATCGGGAATTTTGGCATCGCCGGTGATACGACGCAGGGGGTTCTCTATCGACTTCGCAATGGAGAGGGTTCCGGGTTTAGTCCGAGGGCGGTCATGTTGATGATTGGAACCAACAACACCGCTCGGAATAATGCGGCGGAGATTGCCGAGGGTATCGGCGCCGTCGTCGTGCAATTGAAGAACGATTTTCCAGGCGCCAAGATCCTGCTCTTGGGCGTTTTTCCCAGAGGCCGCGCGAACGATCCGGTGCGTGCTGTGATCGCCGATATCAACGCGAAGATTTCCAAGCTGCATGATGGCGATACGATTCAGTACCTGGATATCGGAGACGTATTCCTGGACGACGATGGCAATATTCCAGTCGAAGTCATGAGTGACGGTTTGCACCCATCGACAGAAGGTTATCGACGCTGGGCGCAGGCGGTTAGTGAATCGCTTGCGGGCCTGATGAATACACAGTAGGAACAGCGAGTATTGTCTGCCAACTGCGCTCGGCTGATTCGCGAGCAAAGCTGCAGAACATCGCCATCGCTTCGAGACGAGACGAGAATGGTAGCGAGCATGCAACTGACTATCCGAATGCATTTCACAAGTTGGGTCGTGCAACGGCGCGCCAGGTTTGTTGCGGTTGTGTTGTCCGGGCTGGGCTGTTTTTGCGGACCCGAACTGGAAGTGATGGCGCAGGCGATCCCGCCCGGTGACGACTGGCCTTCGTATAGCCGAGATCTCGCAGGTACGCGTTATTCGCCATTGACTGAGATCGATTCGAGTAATGTGGGCCGCCTGACGCAAGCTTGGTCCGTGCCAGTGGCCGAGGACTCCGGCAACAATCCTCAAGTTACGCCGATCGTTGTCGGCGGCATTATGTATTTGCCGGCTGGCGGCAATAAGGTGCTCGCGCTCGAGGCGCACACCGGCAATCGCCTTTGGCGTTATGAGTTACCGCCCGGTATGACGACAGAAGTCAGGGGTGTAGCTTACTGGCCTGGTGGTGATGGCTTCGCGCCGCGTATTGTGTTCACGGCGGGCCCGCGCCTTGTCGCACTCGATGCCGCGAGTGGCAGGCCCGCAGCAGGATTCGGTGACAATGGGATCGTCGAGATTGCCGTGCCGTGGAACGGCGTCCCGACCATTTACCGAAACCTCGCAATTCTTGGTGCGACTACGGGCGAAATCGCACTGGGTGCGCCCGGCGACACGCGGGCTTTCGACGTGCGTACCGGTGCGCACATCTGGAACTTCCATACGGTGCCGGTTCCAGGCGAATTCGGCCACGCAACCTGGCTCGATCATGGGTGGCGCAATCGATCGGGCGTCAACGTGTGGGCCTGGTATATGACGCTCGATGCACAGCGCGGAATTCTCTATATGCCGGTGGCGAGCGCTGCTGGCAACTATTGGGGCGGCGACCGCCCTGGAGACAACCTGTTCTCCAATTCAATAGTGGCCGTGGATGCGCTGACGGGCAAATATCTCTGGCACTTCCAAACTGTGCACCACGATTTGTGGGACGCGGACATGCCAAGTCCGCCTGTACTGGTCGATATCGAGCAAGACGGACGGACGATTCCAGCATTAGCCTCAGTAGGCAAGACCGGCTACGTTTTTATTCTGAACCGTGTGACTGGCGAGCCTGTTTTTGGTGTTGAAGAACGACCGGTGCCGCAGGGCGATGTGCCAGGCGAGTGGTATTCGCCCACTCAGCCATTTCCGCTCAAGCCGAGCCGGCCGCTCTCGCGAGTTGCCTTCAATAAAGAGCGCGACATGGTGCGTGTCGAAGATACCTCAGCACAGCACGTTGCTGAGTGTCAGGCACTGTGGGACAGCAGCGGCGGCTTCCACAATGAAGGTCCTTACACGCCATTTGCGTTTCATGCCGAAGGCGATCCGCCGAGCAGCACCATTCAGCTACCCGGCGGCACCGGCGGCGTGAATTGGGGCGGTCCGGCCGCCGACCCAACGACAGGCTACATATTCGCCAATGCCCACGATACGTCGCTGGTGGGTTGGATAGAGCGCAAAAGGCCGGGTCTCAATTATGGGCGTGGAACGGACGGTTCGACCATCCCCTATGACCGCGGCAGCGTCGGCGGTGCAGGTCCGTATTCGACTTTCAGCGCGCAGCTTAAAGACTCCGACGGCAACGTCCTTGGGACGCTGCCCTGCTACCGTCCACCGTGGGGGCGGCTGGTGGCAGTTGACGCCAACACCGGAGAAATTGCTTGGGAAAGCACACTAGGCCTCACTGAAGCGCTGCCCGCAGACAAGCAGCTGACCGGTGGTAGCGGAAGCGCCGGCCCTACGGTCACAGCGGGTGGCCTCGTGTTCGTAGGCGCAACAAATGACCGGCGCTTGCGCGCCTTCGATGCGAAAACCGGACAAGAGCTCTGGACCGTGGAGCTAGACAGCACAGTCAACGCCAATCCGATGACCTATCTTGGCCGGGATGGAAAACAATACGTCGCGGCTATTGCTACCGAATCGTTGGTCGCCTTTTCGCTCCCGAGCCCCATACGACAATGAAAGTTGTTTACCTCATTGCGGCAATTCTGGGTGCGATAATTCCATATCTGTTTTACTTTAACTATATAGCGTCTAATGGAGTCGACGTGCCAGGGTTTGTTTCTGCGCTTTTCTCAAACGCTGCCTCTGGAGGGTTCACTGTTGATCTGTTGCTTTCGTCATTTGTTTTTTGGGCATTCATGTGGCATCGGAACAGGTACGCGCATGGGCCGAGTCCTTTCGGCTTTGTTGCGTTGAACCTGCTAATTGGCCTTTCGTGTGCGCTGCCCGCCTATCTTTATGCTATGGAAGTCAAGCGCCGACCGGAGAACCGCAAGTTATGAGTAAGTACCAATTCATGCGACCCTCGCTGAACCGGCGCCGGTTCCTCGCAGCTGGCACGGCAGCGACCGCCACGATAGCGCTCCCTTTAGCAGCGTTGGCACAGCCAGCCCGCGGGGGGCGCGAAAGCGAGCCGAAGTTCAAGCGCATTTCTACGCAATTTATCGCAGCGTTGGGTGAACCGGATGCAACATCTGGCAGTGGCGCAGAGCAATGGGGTCTGTGGCGTCGAGATCCTGGTCCGCGGGGCGTGCGGCTAGATCGGTTTGAGCGATTGAAGGCTGCCGGCGGTATCGCGCCCGCGCAGTGGCAATTCGATAGCAAGGATTGGTGGTTGGAAGAACACGGGCTAATTATGGAGCAACCCGAGTTTCCGGTGGGGACCGGCAAATACATCGTCACCGGTAACCGTGCGGTGACGAGCGTGCTGACTATTCATCCATTGGCAAATGACGGTACTCAGCGTTGGGAGCTGGCCAACGGCGCCACGCTCGATGACGTCACCCATTTGGCTTGCCGCTCCGCGCGCTACACGCCAGCGACGGGGGCTGGTTCGTGTTCTCCGGCTCAGGCACAGACGACTGCATTTCCGGTAGAGCCAGGTGGCGCAATGCCGCCGGTTGAGAATTGCAGCAAACAAGACTATGCAGTGTTGCTCGTAATCGGTGTGGCGGTAGAAGACTGATTCGCAGACCCAAGT
>JAHEEO010000063.1 GCA_024640665.1 Rhodospirillales bacterium
CTTTCGCGCCCGCTGATACGTAAGTGGTAATTACATTTGGGACACACAAACTGATTGCGCTTGAGCTCCGTACGGTAAAGCTGAGCCGCACAGCCTTTGCATTTGACCCAAAGCCCTTCGGGTACAGAACGGCTGCGCCTTTCGGTGCTGATGCGCGATGGCATCAGTTTGTCGAACCAACTCATGAAAGACCTGCAATTTCGTGAATGCGCATCATAACGGAATTGTAAATGGTGGGGACCCTGTCAGACGATAATCAATCCGCCGCGCGGCTCGGGCAGATCGTACTCGGCCGGATATCCAATAGCTGCAAGGCTCAACCCCGCTGCGGGCGCCGTGGCGGCTGCCAGCTTGCGGTTCCGGCCTTGCAGCAGCTCGTTGGCCCATTCGGGCGGCTGGCGGTGACGGCCAATTTCAACCAGTGTGCCTACCAGATTCCGCACCATATGATAGAGAAACGCATTCGCAGTGATTTCAAACGCAACAATATCTTCTAATTCATGCACTTCAATGCTGTGCACACAACGCCAAGGCGTGTGTGACTGACAACCTGCAGCCCGAAACGCAGAGAAATCATGCTCACCGATCCACGCAGTTGCTGCGCTGCGCATCGTTGCGCACTCCAGGGCATCAGTGAGCCACCAGGCACGCATACGGGACAACGCCGGCCTGACGGGGCTTTGATGCACTAGATAGCGGTAGCGACGCCACAAGGCCGTGCGACGCGCGTCGAAATCCGCCGGCACCGAACGTACCCAGCGAATTGCGACATCATTTGGTAACAAGGAATTGATGCCAAGCAGCCATTGCCGCTGCGTTCGCGCAGCACCGCTGTCGAAATGCGCCACTTGACCGCTGGCATGGACGCCGGTGTCGGTGCGTCCAGCCGCGTGCACGACCACCGGCGCAGCTGCGACTTTCGATACTGCGGATTCAACGGCGGCTTGTATCGTACGAGCGCCGCGCTGAGATTGCCATCCAGCAAACCCAGTGCCATCGTACTCAACGCCGACCGCCAGCCTCGGCATACAAGAACTGCCGTCGTCGCTAGGCGCCTATGGCCTGAATGAGACTTTGAGCCTCATCACGCTGAGTTGCATCGCCCTCCGAAAGCACTTCTTCAAGAATGCTCCGCGCACCCTCGGGGTCGCCCATATCGATATAGGCACGTGCCAAATCCAGCTTCGTACCTACTTCGGTGAGCGTTTGCGGATCAGCGCTGCGAATATCTTCGGTGTTTGTCGGGTCGTCATCGCCAACAAATGTCTCACCAACGTCGAGATCCAGTGGCGTTTCATCGCCGCCTGAAAAGCCCAAATCAAGCGGCTCCGCTTGAGGCTGCTCAATCGTATCAGCATCTGATAGCGCTGCAGACAAATCATCAAGATCCAGGTCGAATTCATCGGCCGGCTCCGCAGGCACTTGCAGCAACTCGGTTTCCGCATTCTGACGTGCGTCAACTTCAGCGTTTTGCAGCAACGTACCGCCTGCTTGCAGCTGGGTCTGCTCGTCGGCACCCACATCCGAAGAAGTCGTTTGCTGCTCTTGAAGAACCTGCGTAATACCGGTAGCGGAAAGTATTTCACCGCTAGATTCCAGCGCCAGTTGCTCGCGCGTATCGCCGGCTTCGCTGTCAAGTTGATCAGCAATATCATCGAGACCAAAGGCGTCATCAATACCGGAGACGTCCAAGCCGAGATCATTGAGTTCCAGCTCGGCGGTATAGTCACTGCCCGGTGCGGCCTGATCTATCCCTGGCAGTTCTGTCGTCGCGCCCTCGAGTGCTTCATGGTCATCTGGGGCGATTAAAGCAGTTTCCTGCAACAATGTTGCATCGTCTTGTTGCACGCCTGGAGATTCAATGGTCGGCTGTTCTGCACCTAACTGCTCAACGGTTGGGCTTTCGATTGTCATATCCGACCAGATATCCGCTTCACCGGCATCCATCAGCGCCGGGGTTTCCTGCGTTGAGACCAGTGACTCGGGATCACTTTCCGTGATTGCAGCGGCTTCAGCCGAATCATCGTCAAACAAAGCAGCTTCCAAGCCGGCAGCTGTCTGCTCGCCAATATTCAAAGTGCCAGTCACTTCGTGAGGCACTGTCGAATGGCGATCGTCGATGATATGACTGCCGGTTAGATCAAGATCAACAGCATCGGCGTCACCCTCTAAACTCCCTGTGCTCGTGGCCTCGCCGATATCGATTAAATCCATATCGTCATCGGAATGATCATCAAAGGCGAAATCCAGCGATCCAGAATCGTCGTCACCCAGCGCGAGGTCGACACTCCCGCCACTGGCCGATGCCGCAAACAATTCAGCGTCTGGGCATATTTGTTTGCCCATGATCAGGACCTTGTCCCAGTCGCCGTCAGGCGTCTGTCCCATCAACTCGCGCAGATGGGTTGCAGCATCCAGGAACTCGTCTTTGTTACCCCAGACGAAGTAGACCTCTAGCAGTTTCAAACGCAAATCGCGCCGATCCGGCTGTTCGGCCAGTTCCTTCGTCAGAAGTTCTGCTGCTTGATCATAAAGCCCGTACGCCATATGGAAATCAGCTTCGGCGATCGGATCTGCCTCATCAAGATTGAGGACAGCGCTTGTAGACAGCGTATCGTCCGACGAGGGTCCCACACCGTCCGAGCGGGCGAAATGATCTGCCGCAATGGCTTCCGCATCATCAATCGGCAACGTCGTTGACGACGGTGTCGATTGCTCCTCGACCAGGAATGGACTGCCACTGTCGACCGTTTGATCTGCGCGCGATGACGGCATAGCGAAAGCGGGCTCTTGCTGACGCGCAGGCACGTTTGTCTCGTCCATGCCCGCTTCGAGCGCATCCCAATGACCCGTAACGTCTTCGGCCTCTTCGCGACGACCCCGCATGAACCACAACGCAGCGAACAAAATGGCTGCTACGCCTGCGACAATCATGCCGCCCCAGCCCATCAACCAACCCAGCACTCGATCCAGCAGCGATGGCTCAGGCGCCCTTTGGACGACTGCGGCTGGCCGTTCAGCCGGCGCCGGCACGGCGGTCGGCGCAACCGTTTCGGCCGGCTCTGCCCCTGCAGCGGCGGCGTCGGTTGTTTCGTCCGCGAATATCTGGTCGCCACCAATATCTACGCCGGGTGCGGTCACCGCAGCAGCGCTGCCTGGCGCATCGGTAACTGCCGCAGCACCAGCAGCGAGCTGGTTCTGGAGATTATTCAGTTCTGTATTGCGCAACTCCAGCAGGCGCCGGCTCTCGTCGAGCTCTTGGCGCAATGCTGTTACCTCGTCCTGCAGGTTCGCAACGACCTGATCGTTGGCCGGCGCAGCAGCACGCGGCGCATTCGTCGCTCCGGCGCCGGGCTGAACCGAATCCGGGGAAGGCGGTACCAATACGACGCGACTACCTTGAGGTACGTTGCGTTGGCTCCAATTTTCGTTTTGCCGTCGGACTTCTTCGTTGGCTGCGGCAGCACTCAAGGCCTGCAATTCACTCCCTGCCGGAATCCGCAAAATGGCACCGACGCGCAACACATTGATGTTGCCGCCGAATGCATCGCGATTCGCTTCATAAATCGCAACCATCGTCTGATTCATCGTGGCGCCAGGTGGTTGATAACGATTGGCAATCGCCCACAAGGTCTCGGAGCGCTGGACCGGGCCATAACTGTCTTCGCGACCGCTGCCGCGGGTCGGTTCTGCCGCCCGTGGTGCCGGAGCCGGCTGAACGGGTGCTCGGCTGACAGATGGCGCAGGCCGGTTAATCGGTGCCGCTGGCTGCGTACTTTGAGCGCCGCCAGCGCGTGGTGCTGCGATCGGCGCACTTTCCTGGGACCGCTGCAGCAAGACCGGCGGATCCAAGAACACCGTGTATTCTCGAAACAAGATGCCGCTCGAAGAGGTCGCTTCGATAATCATCGTAACGAACGGATCGGCTACTGATTGTGCAGAACGGATGGCGATGACATTCTCGCCCGCGCTGTTGCGCGAGATGTCGAACTCGAAATTTGACATGAAAGCAGGCCGATCGAGTCCGGAATCGTCGAACCTGGAGCGATCGGCCAGGCTCACGCGCAAAGAACTCAGTTCGTCAGCAGTCGCAGTCAGGCCAATTTCAGCCCGGAACGGTTGATTTAATGCCGAAAAAAGCTCTATATCCCCAAGACCAAGGGCCCACGTAGGTGCTGGCGCGGTCAGTGCGACCATTACGCCCCAAGGTGCCTTTGCTCGCATGGAATCTCCCTAACTGCGTGAATCGAGCGCCCGACGAAATCCAGATGGATCCGTACAGTTCGAACGATACATTACATAATCTGATTTACCAAAATCTCTGCTATCTGTACGCTGTTTAGTTCTGCGCCCTTGCGCAGGTTGTCTGCAACGGCCCAGAGGCTTAAACCTTCGGGATGCGATACAGCTTCGCGAATCCGGCCCACATATACGCCATCGTGATTTTCCGCTTCCGTCAATGCCGTCGGTTACCCCGCCCGGCTCTCGGCTATCCATCACGATGACTCCGGGAGGAGAATTTAACAATTTCTGGGCCTGAGGAACTGTGACTTTCGTTCGAGTTTCGATATGCACTGCTGCAGAATGTCCAAAATATGCTGAATCTCTGACGGCCGTCAGATTTACCATAATGTCTAATGTCAGCGAGATTTGTAATAACTCAAGTGAGAAACAGCCGGATACATCAGGTTTTGGCAGCCGCCGCCTTAATTTGGCCAGTCGTCACCACATCGGCATTTTGCGCGCGATGGCGAAGCAGATGGTCCATCAGCGTAAGCGCCAACATCGCCTCGGCAATAGGCGTTGCACGCAGGCCGACGCACGGATCGTGGCGGCCAGTTGTGACGATATCGGCACTCGCGCCTGCCGCGTCAACGGTGGCACCGGGTACTTGAATACTGGAGGTCGGCTTCAGCGCCATGCTCACCAGGATATCCTGGCCACTCGATATGCCGCCGAGCGTGCCTCCAGATGAGTTCTTGATAAACCCATCGGGCGTCATTTCGTCACGATGTTCGCTGCCGCGCTGTTGAACGCAGCGGAAACCATCGCCGATCTCAACGCCTTTGACAGCATTGATACTCATCATGGCATGCGCAATATCGGCATCCAGCTTGTCGAACACGGGCTCGCCCAACCCAGGCGGAACGCCGGTGGCAATGACGTTGATGCGCGCTCCAATGGAGTCGCCGTCGCGGCGCAACTGGATCATGTAAGCCTCGAGCGCGTCGAGTTGATCCGGGTCGGCACAGAAAAACGGGTTTTGATCCACTTGATCGAGATCCCGCGGCGCGAGCTCGTACGGACCCAACTGCGCCAAATAACCGCGAATTCGGATACCGACCCGCTCGGCCAAGTATTTGCGCGCAATACCGCCGGCCGCGACCCGCATTGCGGTTTCGCGCGCGGATGAACGCCCACCGCCGCGATAGTCGCGAATGCCGTACTTCTGGTTATAGGTGTAATCAGCGTGGCCGGGCCGCAGCTTGTCTTTGATTTTTTCATAGTCACGGGAGCGCTGGTCAACGTTCTTGATTAACAAGCCAATGGCAGTACCCGTTGTCACACCCTCGAACACGCCGGAAAGAATCTGCACTTCGTCGGGCTCTTTTCGCTGGGTCACATGGCGTGACTGGCCAGGGCGGCGTCGATCGAGATCCTGCTGCAAATCAGCTTCGGTGATGGCCAGGCCCGGAGGACAACCGTCGACCACACAGCCAAGCGCCGGTCCATGGCTCTCACCAAAGGTTGTTACTGTAAACAGCTTGCCAAATGTATCGCCTGCCATTGCCTTCTATGCCTATTCGTCAGACTGCGGCAACGTTGCATGCCGCAGGTAGTCTTCCAGTTGTGCTGCGGTTAAAACAAATACGCCTTCACCGCCATGTTCAAATTCGATCCACGTCAACTCCAGGCCGGGCACAGTGTCCGCAAGCTGCTGCGCCTCGTTGCCGACTTCGACGATGACAACACCGTCCGCAGTGAGATGCCTGCCAGCTTGCGCCAGTAGTCGCCATGTCGGCGCCAGCCCGCTGGGACCACCAACCAGACCCATGCGTGGCTCGTGGCGGTACTCTGCCGGCAACGCGGCATAGTCGCTCTCGGACACGTATGGCGGATTGGACATGATAACGCGATAGCGCTGCGTATCGCTTGGGAATAAGTCCGCTTGCAGCAGATTTACTCGATCCGTCACGCCATGCGCGCGCACATTGATTGCCGCCACTTGCAGCGCGCCAGCAGAGATATCGGTCGCATCCACAATGACATCAGGACAGTAACAGGCAGACGCAATGGCAATACAGCCACTGCCGGTGCCAATTTCGAGCGCCCGATCGCCGGGATTGAGGCTGACCCATGGCGCGAATTGCGCCTGGATGATCTCAGCAAACGGCGAGCGCGGCACCAGCACGCGCTCATCCACGAAAAACTTGAGCCCCGCGAACCACGCTTCATTTAGCAGATAGGCCAATGGCTTGCGTTGCACAACCCGCTGCTGCGCGAGCGTTGCAACGCGCTCCGCCAGCACCGGATCCGCCGGGGCTTTCCATGCGGCATCGTTCCACTGCTGCAGGTGACGCAGCAGCCAATAGGCTTCGTCAACCGCATTGTCGGTGCCATGACCGTAGAACAAGTCATACGCAGCAAAAAATTGCGCCAGCAAGTCCACCCATTGCTCGTTGGATTCGCTATCGGTGAGTTGCTGTCTTAGCTGCGCTGTGTTCATGGGGCGCGCATGATACGCATTGTGAGATAATTCGCGACGTGAATAGTGGATTGCTCAGAATTTTGGTCTTAGGGCTCGTGCTGCTCGTAGCGGTGGTAGCCATGATACCGCGTCGAGCCGTACCACCGCCGGAAGCAGCTACCGAGTTACCGCGAGTGCTGGCGCTGCCAGACACGAGTTTCACGGACCACAACGGCAACGCCTTTACTACCCAGAATCTGACAGGCTCATTTTCTTTACTGTTCTTTGGCTTTACCAACTGCCCAGATATCTGCCCGCTTTCTTTGCAGGTCCTTGCAGCTGCAAACGCGCTTTTACTGGACACGACCAGCGTGCCGCCTCCGCGTGTCGTGCTCATCAGTGTTGATCCGGCTCGCGACAATCCCGCCCGACTCAAAGCATATCTCGGTAATTTCGATGCGAAATTCGTCGGCATTACCACAGCCGAAGAAAACCTGCGCAGCTGGCTCCAATTGCTCGGCGTCACAGTAATGAAACAGCCGCTTAACGGGCAAAACTACAACATGACGCATAACGCTCAAATTTTCGTCACCAATCCCGATGGCGCCATCATTGCGATCATGAGCTCAGCCGAATCGCCGGAGATGGTTGCACGAGACTATGCGCGCATTCGGGCCCGCTACCTGACTGGCACCAGCGCGATCTCTGCCCAGCAATGAAGACGCCCATTTGGATATGGCTGCAGCGCATGCTGCCGCAGCGTGCGTTATGCGCATTTATCTATTGGATAAGCCGTTGCAACATTGTCTGGATCAAATCTCCGCTGATCAGCTGGTTTGCCAAACACTACGCCATAGATCTCTCGGAAGTGGCGATACCCGAGCTGCGCCAGTATCCGAATTTCAACGCGTTTTTTACGCGCTCCCTGAAACCCGACGCCCGCTCGATCGACACCGGAGCTAACGTTGTCGTGAGTCCAGTTGACGGTCGCATTACTGAATTCGGCTCCATCAGCAACGGCCAGTTACTCCAGGCCAAAGGCTTCACCTACTCGGTTACCGAACTAGTGTGCAACACCCAGCAAGAACCCGAGCTGTTCATGCGCGGCCAATACGCAACGATTTACCTGGCGCCGCACAACTACCACCGCATCCACGCGCCCATGAGCAGCAAGCTGACAAGCATGCGATACATCGCCGGCAAGCGCTTCAGCGTCAATGGGCTGACTACTACGCATATAGCGAATCTGTTCTGTCGAAATGAACGACTCGTGTGCTGGATGGATGCAGAAATCGGCGCCTACGCAGCCGTGTTAGTCGGCGCACTGAACGTGTCGAGCATTGCAACGACGATTACCGGTGAAATTCGCAGCGGGCGCGACCACGCATGGCCGAAAATCGATGCCGCCCGATTGGAACGCGGCGAAGAATTCGCGACGTTTAACCTTGGGTCGACGGTGATTTTGCTGTTTCCCGAGAACAGCATTGTGTGGAACGAAGACCTGCAAAAGGGTCAGACCCTGCGACTCGGCCAGCGGATCGGGGATGTAACGGGCCAAAACGCATGACAGCGCGCCGCGGCGCCAGCATCGCAATGCTGCGACTGCGCGCAAAACTACTCCAACAGACGCGCCTTTTCTTTGCAGAACGCGAGGTTCTCGAAGTCGAAACACCGAGCCTGGCTGAGTCGGCCACGACCGATCCAAACATCGATAGCTTCCGCGTGAGAAACGCACATCGCGCTGCCGAACTATTTCTGCATACTTCGCCGGAACTGCCGATGAAGCGTCTTATCGCCGATGGCAGCGGCGACATCTTTCAGGTATGCAGGGTATACCGCGCAGGCGAACTCGGGCATTGGCACGAACCTGAATTTACGATGCTCGAATGGTACCGATGCAACTGGGACGCTAATTCACTGATGAGCGAAATCGAAGCGTTTATCGTTGGAATGATAACTCCATTCCGCAGCATCTCTTCGGTCAAACGCATCCGCTATCACGATGCGATAGAGGCTGTCCTAGGTGTTCCTGCGAATTCATCATTAAAGGTGCTGCGCGAAGCGCTTGCAGCCCGCGATATCGATACTCCGAATACTGCCGACTGCAACGCACTACTTGACCTGACCGTAGCCACATTGGTTTGCCCGAGTTTTGGGCCGGACGAACTCACCTTCATTTTTGACTATCCGCCAGAGCAAGCTGCCCTCGCACGCATCAAGCCAACCGTGCCGCCGGTAGCCGAACGTTTTGAATTATTTTATGGCGGCATCGAACTGGCAAACGGATTTGGTGAGCTTTGCGATTCTGAAGAGCAGTTGCGCCGGTTCCACCAGGAAAACGAGATCCGCCAGGGTCAAGGCAAACCACGCATGCCCATTGATATGGAATTCATCGCTGCGCTGCAAACCGGGCTACCACCGTGTGCGGGCGTCGCAGTAGGGTTTGATCGTTTGATTGCGGCAATTACCGGCGCGCAAGGGCTTTCTGAAGTAGTCGCATTCAGCCACGCGCTCAAAGAACCAGTCACTAAGCAATAGATGCCGCGCAGATTCTGAGGATTAAGCGGGTCGGCAAACAGCCCAAACCTGGAGACTAGTCCTTTACGCGAGACACATACTCACCGGTGCGCGTATCGACCCGGATCACTTCGCCGATCTCCAAAAACAATGGCACTCTTACCACAGCACCTGTTTCGAGTTCCGCCGGCTTGATTCCACCTTGGGCGGTATCGCCACGTACTCCGGGATCCGTTTCGGTAATCGTCAGCTCCACGAAGTTCGGCGGACTTACCAGAAGCGGCGTTCCGTTCCACAGAGTCACTTGGCAAGTGTCTTGCTCCTTCAGCCATTGCTTAGCATCGGCAACGGCGGACGCATCTGCTGCGTGCTGCTCAAACGTATCCGGCACCATAAAATGCCAGAACTCACCGTCGGTATACAGATACTGCATGTCCTGCTCAATGACATCAGCAGCTTCAACGGACTCGCCGGATTTAAATGTGCGATCGACGACCCGACCGGTCTTCAGGTTGCGAATCTTCACGCGATTGAACGCTTGGCCTTTACCCGGCTTAACAAACTCGTTTTCGACGATGACACAAGGATCAGAGTCAATCAAAATCTTCAACCCGCCACGAAACTCATTGGTGTTATAACTAGCCATTCAAAACTCACTATCCATATCGCGCCGAAACAACGCACGATGATACCGTCTCGCATGACAGAACCAAAAGAATCCTTCACTCCACCCGACAAGAATAGCCCTTCGATCAGCAGCATCACAGGCATTGAGGCCGGCGTGAACAGCAATCATCCAAAGGGTTATGGTGCCGAAGGCTGCAACGCAGATCGGCCGTGGCAGAAAGACTTGCGCGATTCCATTCGCAGCAGTCGCACGCTATACGAGCGCCTGCAACTGCCGCTGTCGACATTAGAGGCGACCATGGACGGTCATCCCGAATTCCCCATCCTCGTCCCCGAAAGCTATCTCGCGCGTATCAAGCCGCAAGACCCCGACGACCCGCTGCTGTTGCAGGTCATGGCACAGCTGCGCGAACGCGAGCCGGTACATGGCTATACCGAAGATCCGCTGGAAGAACGCCAATTCACGGCGACGGGGCTCATTCGGAAATACCCTGGTCGCGCCTTACTGGTGACCACTGCAGCATGCCCGATCCACTGCCGGTATTGTTTCCGGCGGCACTTTCCTTATGGGGACAATCTGGCCACGCGCAGCAACTGGGAAGATTCGCTTCGCACACTTCGGGACGACCCCAGCATTAAGGAGCTCATTCTCAGCGGTGGCGACCCACTCAGCCTCAGCACTAAGAAGCTGACGGAGCTGATTCAGAAACTCGAATCCATCAGCACAATCGAAACGCTCAGAATCCATACGCGTTTTCCAATTGCGATTCCTGAACGCGTTACTGACGAGCTCTTAGCATTATTGCGCTCAACCCGCTTCAACACGGTTGTTGTTGTCCACTGCAACCATCCCAACGAACTCGATGATGCGCAGGTAAAAAGCGCATTGCGATCGCTTGCGAACGCAGTCAACTTCGTCCTCAATCAGTCTGTATTGCTGCGCGGCGTAAATGACGATGCGTCAACGTTAAGCCTGTTAAGCACGCGTCTATTTGCGGCTGGCGTACTGCCCTATTATTTGCATCTGCTCGACCGAGTTTCCGGTTCAGCGCACTTTGAAATCACAGAAAAAGCGGCTCGTAAACTTGTTAAGCAACTCCGCCATGAACTGCCCGGCTATCTCGTGCCGAAGCTGGTTTTCGAACAATCAGGCGAATTAAGTAAAACGCCCGTCAATTAAACGTTCTTGGTCACAACAAGCTGTGACTTAGGCACGTTCTGCAAAAACAACGAACAGATAGACTCCGCAGTCAGCATCTGGTGCAGGGACGCACGAGCGCAACAAAATATGACGGCTGTTTCGGTACCTCTCATCGTCTTATCTTCCATTCAAGACGATGTCGAACTCATCAATCGTGTGCTGCGAGAATCCGGACTCGCTGCGCAATGTCATTGGCTGAACTCACTCGAACAACTGACAGAAACCATACACATAACAGATGCGCAATTGCTGTGGCTGTTTTGCGATCGCTTTCATCACGATATTCGCACTGTCGCAACGCTTCGCGCGAAGACTCAAAATTCGTTGCCGCTGATTGCAGTGAGTGATCACATTTCAGAGGAGCTGGCAGCCCAAGCACTATGCGACGGCGCGCATGACTTGATCTCAACAACACACAGCGAGCGCGTGCGCAGCGTCGCCGAACGCGAGTTGCGTACGTATCGGCTTGAACGTGCGCTGAATACCAGTCTGCATTCCGCGCGCAAATATCAAGAACAGTTGCAATCCTTCATGCAGGGTTCGGACGACGCTATCGCTCATGTCATCGAAGGCATTTTGATCGACGCAAACCCAGTATGGGCGGAACTGTTTCAGCGCGAGTCCGACGACATGGTGGGACCGCTCATGGACTTATTTGATGCAAACAGTCACGCAGCCATCAAGGGCGCGCTGGTTGCCAGCCAGAAGGGACAATGGTCCGCCGAACCGTTGCGCGTGCACGCCATAGCGGGGACCGGCGAAAAAGTCCCGCTGGAACTTACGCTGGAAGCTGCACTGTTCGATAGTGAACCGGCCGTAAAACTGAGCATACTGCGCAACAAGGCCGAACCAGAACGCCCGGAAGAAATTGTAAGCCGGGCAATATCTACTGACCCATCAACCGGCTTTTACCATCGCCGCCGGCTCGTGGACGCCATCGCCGCGCGACTTGCATCCGCCGCCAACAGCGGCATGCGCGCCCTAGCCATCATTCGCCCCGATAAGTTTGGCGAAATCGCGCAGTCGGTGGGCACGCTGGCCAGCGAAGAAGTGATCGTTCAGCTCGCGGACCTGGTGCGGAACTCGATACACGGGCAAGACATCTATGGGCGATTTGGCGGGACCGTTTTTGCACTCTGGATCGAACGAGGAACCCTTCGAGATATCGAGGCCTGGGCCGAAAACTTGCTCACGAGCATCGCCGACAACATCTTTGACGCGGATAAGCGAACGGTTTCTCTGACCTGCACAATCGGATTGGCAGATGCAGGCCCGAACGCCGATGATCTGAGTGAACTGTTGAGCAGCGCACAACGCGCCAACGAGCGCGGCCGGCAACGCGGCGGCAATCAATCCGTCCTTGAAGAAACGTCGGACCAAAGCACGCGCGTACAGCGATTCGATGAACTCTGGATACAACAAATTAAAAACGCGCTCGTTGAAAACCGCTTTCAGCTGGCCCGCCTGTCGATCGCCAGTTTGCATGGCGAAACCAAGGACCTTTTCGATACGGTTGTGAAGATGATTGACGTGCAGGGCGAGGAAGTTCCCGCATCCACATTTCTGCCTGTCGCCGAACGTAACAGGCTATTACGCGCCGTCGATCGATGGGTCGTAGACGCGGCTGCGAAAACTGTAGCCGAGCATCCGTGCGATCGCCTGTTCGTGAAACTTTCCGGCGAGTCCATCGTCGATCCGGACTTCCTGCCCTGGGTAATCCGCTGCATGCAAGCGATGAAAGTCGAAAGCAAACACCTGTGCTTTCAAGTTTCTGAAGAAGCCGTGACACAAAACATCAAACATGCCATGTCGATATCACAGCAGCTTCGAGAGCGAGGTTTCGGCTTCGCTGTTGAACATTTTGGCATCGGTCGCGACCCGGAAAGGTTGTTACGGCAGCTCTCGATGGACTTCGTGAAACTCGACGGTTCTCTCATGCAAGGACTTGGCAGCAGTCAAGTTAATCAAGACAAAGTGCGGCAACTGATTACAGCCGCGAATGGCGCAGGCATAGCGACGATTGCTGAACGGGTCGAAGAAGCCAATACCATGGCAGTACTGTTTCAATTAGGTATCGGCTATGTTCAAGGCCACTATGTGCATGAACCCGAAGTGATTCTCGAGGATGCCGTTTAAAGTACCGCTAAGCCGGCACCAGACCATCAATTTTTCGCCAACCCCGCGGCAAGGCGGTTCCCCGCCGCCCGCGCGCGGACCAGTAATAGTCCAGATCAGCCGCTTTGACCGTCATATGTCGTTGGCCCGATATGACGCGCACGCCCTGCCCCTCTTCGACAACGCAAACTGCCACTAAAGACACCTCGCCGGCGCTCGGCAAACTGATAATTTTGTTGCCCTTGCCTTTCGCCAGCTGTGGCAGTTCGTCGAGAGAAAAGACGAGCAACCGGCCATCGCTCGAGACCGCGGCGATATAAACTCCATCCTCAGGCACCACGCTCGCAGGTACGACGGTCGCGCCCTTAGGCACCCGCAATGCCGCCTTGCCCGCTTTATTGCGCGAATACAAATCTTCCAGCTTGACGATGAAACCGTACCCGGCTGAAGACGCCACTACCCAGCGGTCCTCGGCGGACCCAAGCAACACCGCAGGGAAGCTTGCACCGTCGGCGGCGTTGAAGTGCCCGGCTAGCGGTTCTCCTTGACTGCGTGCGGATGGGAGCGCATGCGCCGGCAGGGAATAAGCGCGCCCCGTGCTATCGATAAACACGGCCGACTGATTGCTGCGGCCGATCGCAGAGGCCAGATAAGCGTCGCCGGACCGGTAGGATAATTTTGAAAGATCCACCTCATGGCCTTTGGCCGCGCGCGCCCAGCCGCGCTCCGAGAGAATAACGGTCACCGGATCACTGGACACGAGGTCAGCCTCGGCAATCGCCTTCGCGGCCTCTCGTTCCACCAAAACCGTACGCCGGTCATCGCCATGCACTTCCGCCAGATGTGCGATCTCCGTCTTCATGAGCGTGGTCAGTCGCGCCTTCGACTTCAATGTGCGCGTTAGATCGGCCTTTTCCTTGGCCAGCTCGTC
>JAHEEO010000064.1 GCA_024640665.1 Rhodospirillales bacterium
TTCGCGCCCATTGGCAGCCGGCATGACGAAATGCGGCATGATGAGCTGTGCTGAGGAAAGATTGGTTTCGGCGACGAGTTCGCGCAGCGCGCGCGAGCGTCGGAGACGTCTTGGACGGACTCGTTCGGGTGTTGTTATCTTCATGCTTGTTCTTGAAATGCTGAAATTAGACCTTCGAGACTGGCTTGCTGCGCCTGGCGTGCCATCTTTAGCCCGCGTCGTTTCAGTGCGGCTGAAGTTGTCGGGCCGATAGATATGAGTGGCACTTTACAGTCGACGTTTACCTGGTTAACAAAGCCCTCGACTGCACTCGGACTTGCAAGGAATACACCGTGCCCGCCAAGCTTAGATAATGCGTGTTTCGGTGTGCGCGTAGTTTTCGGCACTGTGCGATACGTGTCAATTCGCTGCACACTGTAGCCGGCTTCCTGCAGCGCTGTCTGTAACGCAGGGCTCGCGTTCGCAGCGATAGCAAGCACAATAAGGCCCGTTTTTTCGGGGTGTAACGCCGTGCGGAGCTGTTGGCCCAAGTCTGCAGCGGTTGTCCCGGTGCTGATGAAATCAACTCGGCCGAACTGTGCAATCGCCCGATCGCCGGTCGCGTTGCCGACAACTGCGAGCTGTGTGGATTCAGGCAGCTCGGTGCCGTACAGATCTGCGACGGTGTCCACGCCGCGCGGCGAAGTGAACACCAGCCAATCTGCTTTGGTAATTGCAGCGTGAAGATCCGCGCGCGTAGTTTGATCTTCGATGCGCTCGGTGTGGATGCATGGCAGTGAAATGGAACCAATTCCGCGTTCCTTCAGCTGCGCTGCCCACGCCGCACAATCCTCAGCACTCCTTGTAAGAATCACCGTCTGCATCAGGGCTCGCTGAATTTGCGTTCGAGTTCGTGCCAGGCTTCGGCGCCAAGATTTTCGGTATCGGTCTCGAAATGTCGCACAGAATGGACCTGATCATGGCGTTCAAGCATGCAGGTCAACTGAAACTGGCGGCCTAACTTTATGCAATGCGCGCCAAATGCGACTTCGCAACCGGCATCAGCTTCGCGTAACGCTTCTCGCTCCGCCTCAACCGCCATTCGGCTTGGCGCGTCGTCAATTTTTTCCAACAGTTCGATAACGCGGATGTCGCTTTCTCTGCATTGCACAGCCAGTGCCCCTTGCGCTGGCGCTGGAACAAATCGCTCTGGATCCAAGGGAAAAGCGGTGATATCGATCAGCAATGAATCCAGCAGATCCTCGACTTCGCGCAGTCGTTCGAGGCCCGCTGCGGCCAAGATAATGGCATCGTATTTGCCATCTCTCAAATGCGCCAATCGCGTGGGTACGTTGCCGCGCAGCGGTTCTACATGCAGGTCGTGCCGAAAGTGCCTTAGCCAGGCCTGTCGCCGCGCCGATGACGTGCCGACGCGGGCGCGCTTGTCAACGGGAATAAAGTCGTCGGATGTATCGAGTGCTGAATTACGAATCAGAATAGTGTCTTTGGCGTCGTGGCGCACAGGCACGGCCCCAATGATCAGCTGCTCCGGTGATTGTGTAGGCAGGTCTTTGAACGAGTGGACGGCCAGGTCGATCGTGCCATCCAGCAGCGCCTGCTCGATTTCGCGCACAAACACACCCTGCGGGCCGATAGCGGCAAAACTCGGCGCATCAGATTGATCGCCGGCCGTCTTGATTACCTGCAACTCGACTTCGGCGCCGTGTTGCTTGAGCGCATTGGCGATTGTCGTCGACTGGGTCATGGCCAGATCGGAACCGCGTGTGCCGAGTTTGAGTGTCTTATTGCTGGTCACTGTGTTGCTCCGTTGTTGTCGCGGACTTTGAGCGCGGCGCGTAGCTCATCGGCAAACTCTGGCTCCAAGCCGTTTATAAAAGCATCTACCGAACCATCGGGTCCGCCATGGACGAGGCCGCGAATACCCAGACAAGGAATGTGCGCAAAGCGCCGGGCAAGCACATCGCACCAAACCTCGATGGCGGCTCGCTCGTCTTCACCAAGGCCTTTGAGTTCTTTCTTCAATAACCGCTGCACACCTTCTCTGGCTGTTCGCTGATAACGCTGCTGCAGGGTGCCCAGTAACGGGCCGTAATACCGCTCGGCAAAGCGGTCGTGCAACTTGCCAAGCGCTTCATCTACGTGTTCGCGTGCTTGGGCCGATTCTATGAGTCGTGCGGCGCGGTTAGCTTCTGCGACTTGGTTGATGTCGTCCATGTCAATGCGAAGTATGTGCTCCTCGGCGCACCCTTGTGGATCGATATCCGCGGGGATAGCCATATCGATGGCCAGCAAATCGTCACGAGTGCTGTTTGCCTTTAAGCGAGCAAGACAGTCGCGATCGAGGACGACGTGATCGGCGCCAGTCGCCGAAAGCACGCCGCAAACGCTCGGCGGCGACTCTTGAAACGCTGCAAGCGACATATGCCGCGCATGAAAAGTGTTTGCAAGCGCTTCCGCACGCGCAGGCGTTCGATTGACAAACAGCATCGGTATGCCCGCATCGGCGAGAGAGCGTGCTGCGCGCTCAATCATTGGCGATACACCGATGAGTGCGATCGTTTCCGCTGGCGTGCCGGTGTGTTTAATCAATTGCTGAGCAGCGATTTCAGCCAATGACACGCGGCCATGGGCAAGGCGCGTTTCGCCGCGCACGCGTGCCGCAATCCGCTGCGCTTCTTCAAATACGATCTCAAGCGCTTGTCCCGACAAATTCATATCGTGCGCGCGGTCGCGGCAGCGTCGAACCTGGCCGCTGATTTCGGTTTCGCCGACGCAAGCAGAATCGAGCCCTGCGGCAACGAGAAATAAGTGCTCGGCCGCACCTTCACCCTGCCAGGCTTTCAGGCGCCGCTCCGCTTCTCCCGCCAGCGGCGCGCGGCCCCGAAGCAGCACGAACGCTTCGTTGCGCAGGTCCTGTGAAGGCGTTGCTGCAGTTCTCGAAAAGACGAGTTCGACGCGATTGCAGGTTGCGAGGTAGCCCAACTCGGACAAGTGCATGGTTTCGGCGAACTCACGCAGTCGCTCGTCCATGCTGGCTTCATCTAGTGTGAAGTCAGCGATGGATTGGGCACCGCCTTGGCGCCAAGAAACGCCAATAAGTCCGAGTTGATCCAGCAATTAACCAGGCCGTTCGAGTGGAGATTGCTTGTAGATATCAAATGCGGCGGCATTCAATGTCACATCTTTGTCACAGCGAGATTCTGAGTATCTGCAATGCCGCCGTATGTGAAGCAGGTCAAGCGAATTCGCGTGCCGTAATTTTCAGCATCTTGTCCCGTTGAGCAAAAATGTCTCTGGCGAGATTGAGTTGGCTTTGGCAGCGGGCTCGGTTGTGTTCGCTGGCGGAGCCGAACCGTTTGCTGTCCCAACCGAAATAGTTCTCATTAAATGCATCGGTGCAGAAGCGCGCGGCCAGCTCTATCGCGATTGCATAGGTCGCGGATGCCAGGCTGAGTGCGAGGGTTGGATTTGGCGCACCGGCGTTGCTCGCAAAACCTTCGCAAGCTGCGCTGCAGAATTCCAACGAAAAGCTTGCGTCCGCGGAATCTTCGTCGGCTGTGTTGCACCAGGATCGCAGTGCATCCGCCAACTCATAGACGAGCGGCATCATCGTCAACGTGTCGAGATC
This sequence comes from Rhodospirillales bacterium, assembly GCA_024640665.1. Classification (GTDB taxonomy): domain Bacteria; phylum Pseudomonadota; class Gammaproteobacteria; order Steroidobacterales; family Rariloculaceae; genus JAHEEO01. The sequence goes on from JAHEEO010000064.1 coordinate 3,629, forward strand.
GATCAAGCAAATGGCAGCTTCATCGTTGAACAGGATATTGGATATCTTTGGGTCGCCATGTACGAGCCTTTCCGGGCCGGCGGGGAAGTCATGCAGTTTTGCAGCTTCTGCCCAAACAGCATCAGCTAAATGGTCAATAGCCCCAAAGTCGCGGTGCTCAGCATGTGCGGAACGGGCAGCATCGAGCGCTGCTAAATGCCGGGATAAGACATGCACATTGGGGCGGCGGTTGTGCAAAGGCCGCGGGTAGGTTGAGACGCCCCTATCAAACTCGGCCAGCACGCGCCCTGCTTCAAATGCCTGAGCTGCCCGAGTAATGCGCTCAAAGTTGGTGCCGTGAATGAAGTGCATCTTGCGCCAAACATAGCCTTCGTGCTGCAGGTAGGGCGCACTATCTCGTGTTGGAATCAGCGAAATCGTCTGGATGTTCTGGGCCCGGAGATGCGCCGTGATACCGACGATATCCTCTTGCACAGCCGCATCGAACAGCGGGTTTACGCGCTGCAAAATGCATTCGATACCGCGATCGTCAACGCTGCGCCAGGTTTGGTTGATGTGGCCGGACTCAATTCGGCTCAGGGTTGAATTTGCCAACTCGAAGGCGTGCAGAACGACGCCTGGCAGTCGCGGTTCGGCTATGTGTTTAGTTCCGTTCATATTGCCATCATAGCGACAGACAATTCGCGCAGCACGTTGTAATGGGCTATAACTGACGAATCGATGCTATTGCAGAAAAGGAGAGCTCCAATGCAGATTCGAGCGCTCGCAGTCATGTTGCTAGCACTTGCGTTGAGCGGAATCGCGCTTGACGCGCTTGCTCAAAACGGCGATCAGGCCGAAGAAGAAATTGCTCGCGAGCCGGAGCGCTGTTTGCGGGTCAACCGCATTAGGCGCACAGAGATCATTGACGACCAGACCATTGTCTTTTATCAGAGGGGCGGTGGTGTGTTTGTCAACTCGCTGCCGAGAGAGTGTCCCCAACTAAAGCGAAGCGATCGTTTCATGTATGAAGTTCGCACTAGTGAACTTTGTGAAGTTGATGTCATAACTGTGCTGAATCGTTTCGGCGGTAGTTTCAGCCGTGGCTTTACTTGCCGACTCGGCATGTTTCATCCTTCCAGCGCAGATGCGGTGGCGCTGTTGGAGGAGGCGGCAGAATCCGGCGGGGCAACATCAGGCGTTACGGCAACCCCTGTGGAGCTGCCCGAAGCCGCCGATGCAGACTCGGACGAAGCCGCATCGGATGGCGCGCCCGGCAGCGAGTCCGCTGACGAATAATGGTGCGCTGGCGGCCTGCTAAAACATCATGCCCAACGGCAGAGCGGTGCCGTTGACGACGATTTGACCATTGGCGTATTCGACGGTAGTCGTATAGTTATCGCCATCTGCAATGAGATAGCCCTGGCCCAGGAACGCGGCAAGCATTAATTGCGACTGGGCCCGCGCCATCGAATCCGTATCTTGGCCCTGGGGCGTTCCCGGACCGCTCAGCGCCGCGCCCATTTGCGCCGACACCACCTGGGCGGCCAGCCTCTCGATGAGCAGCTTTGACGCGGTGATATTCGCGCTCGCCTCGACTAAACCAAGCAGCGCCAGCGGATTCGAAAGATTCAGCTGTCCTTGCACGGCATCGCCGAGTACGCGAATTTCTATATCACCTGCAAACGATTCGCCGTCGAGTTCAAACTGAATGGGCCTGACGGAGACAGTCGGGCTGTAGCCTAAGATTTCTGCGCCGAGTTGTTGAACCGATTGCATGGCAGCGAGTGGATTGGTCGGGTCGGCAGTGAGCATGGTTTCGTAGTACGCGCTGACACCGGCAACGGACAGGTTGGTAGCATTGAGCCCGACGACCGCATTATTGAGTTGAAAATCTCCGATCGGACTATTCACACTCGCAGCGCTGTAACTGACGGTTCCATTTAGCAAGCTCCCGGAGTCGTCTAGACTGGCTTGTGTAGCCAGTCGCAGTCCTTGCGCGACGATAACCGGTTCGGTGCCGGTCATCGTATCCGCGACCACGGCATTGTCGATGGTCGCCTCTGCAGTGCCAGTCCAAATGTACGTATCGATCTTAGTCGTGTCGCTGACAAAATTGATGCGCTCAATCGTCGCCGACCCGGCATCGACATCGAATACCAGCTCGTCGATATTGCCTCGAGTCTTCAGATTACGATTATTAACCGAGCCGGCGACAGTTGCGCCGGAGAACAGCAACTGGCCGGTTTCGTCGGCATAGTCGACAGGCGGAACGTCTGCATCGAAATTGAATACGCCGGTAAATCCAACTTTCCCTCTCAGTTCCAGCAAGTAGGGGATGTTGAATGTCTGTTGGAATTCACGGACGACTTCTGAGTCGTCGTTCAACGTGGCAACAAATTTTGAAAGTCCTAAAAACAGGCCTTCATTGAGGTTGATGGGCCCGTGCTTGATATCCAGGTCAAAAGTGACGTTCGCGGCAGACAATAATGCCGCCCCAGGATTGTCGGTGTTGTCATCGGCGGCTGCCATCAACGAGCGGGCATATTGCTCGCCGAGACCGACAGCGATGCTGGCGGTGCTCGAAAACCAGCCTCGATCGTATGTCTCGACAACCAATGAGGTCGCTGCATTCTCGTCCATCGAGTCTATATGGGTGCGAATCTGAGATTCGGTTATTGAGCCAAGGACAGGTGGAAGCCCAAGGCCGGCAATAACCAGGATCACGAACACAGCGATAACAAGCTTTTTCATTTCTTGGGCTCCGAGATGGACCAGGCAGTGGCGGCCGCTGAAGTTAGCAATGGTACCTTTGCCCCTGCAAAAATACTGGAGAAACTGGCAGCGGGTCGCTGTTGCTGCGGACCGCGTCTCAAAATTAGACTCAGCTTTAGCAATGTTCGCTATGACGCATAACGTTCCGCTAGAATGCGCGCCAGTTGAGTCGTAAGGACACGGGAGTGCGAATGGTTCGGTTTTTTGTCAGTGGCGTGCTGGCCAGCATTGCGCTGACTTCCCTCGCATGGGCACAGGCGCCGCAAGATCCCGGGCAAAAGTCGTCGCGCATGGTGCGCACCGCGACGCCGCCCGTTATCGATGGCAATCTCGACGATGCGGTTTGGCAGCAAGCGGCATTTATCGATGACCTGCATCAGGTCAATCCCACCGAGTATGCGGAGCCCTCAGAGCGCACCGAAATCTATGTCCTGTATGACGACAATGCTCTGTACATCGGCGCGCGCATGTACATGTCTGATCTTGACGAAATTACCGCAAACGTCTTGCGCCAAAATGGCGCTATGACCGCCGACGATAATCTTTTTGTTACGCTCGATCCGTTCAACAGCCGCCGCAGCGGTTATTTTTTCGGCATCAATGCAAACGGTGTGCGGATGGACGGTCTCTATAGAAATGTATCTGAGTACTACAGTGATTGGGACACGATTTTTTACGCTCAAACTGGGCGTTTTGAGCAGGGCTGGACGGTTGAATACGAAATCCCATTTAAGTCCATTTCATTTGATCCCAATACCGACACGTGGGGACTTAACTTCTCTCGAAGTATCGCTACCCGCAACGAAGACATCGCATGGGTGACGCGGAATCGGCGCTGGGATCCGAGCAGCGCAGGGCTGGCAGTCGGGTTTGACGGCATCCAGCAGGGTGTGGGACTCGATGTCATTACGTCGGCGAGCCTCAATCGACAACGAGTCTTCGGTAACCGTGACCAAGTGGCTGCGGTTGCGAACGGCTTCGATTCCAGCTCAACCAGCGACTTCGAGCCTTCGCTCGATGCGGTGTACAAAATTACGCCGGCGCTGAACGGCTCCGTTACGATTAATACGGATTTTTCTGCCACCGAGGTTGATGATCGCCAAGTCAACCTGACGCGCTTCAATCTGTTCTTTCCTGAAAAACGTGGTTTCTTTTTGAGTGAAGCCGACATCTTTGAATTTGGTCGCATTGGCGCGCAGGATGGCAACGGTTCGATCAGCGGCGCAACCCGTCAAAACGGCCGCCCGTTTTTCTCGCGACGTATCGGTTTGGGCGCGGGCGGCGAAGTGCTGGATTTGCAGTATGGCGGCAAGGTCAGCGGCAGAGTCGGCAATTGGGAAATTGGCGCGCTGTCGATTCGTCAAGACGAAAATGGCCCCGTTGGCGCTGACAACCTGTCTGTTGTTCGGGCAAAAGCCGCCGTCGGCGACGAGTCGAATGTAGGCATTATTCTTACCGAAGGCGACCCTAGAACGGATCTCGAAAACTCGTTGGTGGGTCTCGACTATCTCTACAGAAATTCCGATTTCGCGGGCGGTCAGACACTCGAAGCCGTTGCCTGGTATCAGCAAACCGATACGCCGGGTTTGGAAGGTGAAGATGCGGCCTATGGCTTGGGTGTGTCGATTCCCAGTGCTGCCGGATTGCGTGGCGGTGTGTCGCTGAAGGAGTATCAGAAAAACTTCAATCCGGCATTGGGTTTTATTACCCTCAGTGATGTCCGCAGTTATGCCGGGCATGTTGCCTATACGTATCGGCCGGCGGGTGGTTATTGGCAGCAGCTGTATTTCAACGTGGACGTTGAGCGCATGGAGAACATCGGCGGTGGGCTGCAGTCTCAGTCGGTAGGCATAACGCCGTTACAAATGACCAGTCGCAGTGGCGACGTTTTGTTTATTCGTATCAATGCCAACAAAGATGTGCTGTATGTGCCGTTCGAGATTTCACCTGGCATCGTCATTCCAACCGGCAGCTACTCCTTTGCCGACTCCGGTGTGGAATGGCGATTTGCATCGTACCGAAAGTTCTCAGGCCGGGTTGCTTATACGGAAGGCGATTTCTACACGGGAACACGTGATCGCCTGTTCGGCAACGTCACTTGGCAGCCTTCGCCGAAATTTCGGGCCAACGTGGGCTATAACTTCAACGATATTAAACTCGCGCAAGGCGATTTCCGCACGCGCCTCATTACTACGGGCTTTGATATCGTCTTCTCGTCAACGTTGTCCTGGGTAAATCTCATTCAGTACGATAACGTCAGCGAAACCATGGGCGTGAATATGCGTTTGCACTGGATTCCGGAAGCCGGCAAAGAGATGTTCTTTGTCATCAACCAAACGCTGGAAGACTTGGACCTCGATGACAAGTTCCATTCGCAATTTTCGGATGTGACGCTCAAGGCGAGTTACACCTTCAGGTTCTAGTGAGTTCGCGCGGCAATCTATTGCGCAGCTCAAGAGGGCGCAGCTCAAGATGGCGCCTCTCAAAAGGGCGCGGCGCTCACTCAGTGCGCGGTGAGTTCACTGCGCATGGCATCGAGCAGGCGCGAATAAAGCCGCTGTTCGTCCTGGAGAAACTGTCTGGCCCTGGCATTGCTTAGCTCGCCTGCCGATTCGAGGCGTTGGGCCATCTCGCTCAAATGGTGCTCTTCTTCGCCAAGAATCCGTTTCAGAGAAATGCGATTGCCAGCGAGCTTCAACGACTGTTGGTAAAGCTTGTAAAACCACAGCGCCCTAAATTCGATGATCATCGACATATACAGGTACGTCGCTGCCGCGCTTTTCTGCCGCTTTAAGCGGCCATGAATCAACGCTTCGAGCCGCTTGAAATACATGCGCGCAGCTGAATTAGCCAGCAGGTCTGCTGCTTGAAACTCCATCGGCTGGCCACGGGTCTTCTCGGCCTGGCGCTTCATGAAGAATGCATGATTCGCTTCTTCTGCAACGTGGCGCAGTGTCGCTTGATCGATGCCATCGCCATGTTGCGTGGCCATGATTCTCTGGCTGCCGGTATGTTCCAGCAGCGCCAGCGTGTTCAGCAGACGGCTGTGCGCCGCGTCGGACGCAATAATGCGGCTGAGCAGCGAGCGTGTTTGCAGCACCAATGGATCGTTAGCCTGCTGAAATTCCAGTAGGGCTTCGTCGAGCCATGAACGCTTGAGCTTTTCTTGATCAACTTGCAGCATGATGCGGCTAGTTTATCTCAAACACCGTTCTTAGAGAGCATCTGCGAGCGCTAGTGAACCGATTCGTTGCGGCTTCTCGGTACGTTCTGGCGAGTATTTAGTGCGAACGGTCCTATGACTGCACCCACCGCCGCCATCAGCAACACCGGGGCGAGATGTTCGCTCAGAATATGGATGGGGACGTACATGCAGGCGAATTGCATCCAGGCTGCCGGGATGGCTCCCGCAGCGGCGCCGGCCAATGCGCCGGTGACGCGCGGCCACAATGGCAACTGCCGGCGGGCATAGTAGAGCAGCAGCGCCATGCTGGGTAAGCTGAAAGACAGTGTTTGCAGGACGCAGTGGGCGCGGTTGCCGTCCATCGAGACCGGATGCGCGGGTTCCCAAAGTCCCACGACATAAAACGAAGTCCACAGCGCGCTCAATAGCAGCAATGGAACAAGGCGCTTGAATATCGGTGTGCCGCTCGGAATGGCGCTGCGCAGCGCCATGATGGCGATACTGCACACGCAGGCGATAGCAACGGCTGTCTCCGCCGCGAACCATGGATAATCCAATAAGTGGTGTATTGCGTCGTCACGCAGCGGTCCGGAAACGAAGATCATGATGGTGGTATATACGCCGGCCGCCAGCAGCCAAACGCCGGCCGGCAATCCGATGCGTCCTGCTCGCTTGACCGGCTGCAAATCGGCAACGAGATCTTGAATGAGGTTGTCGCGGTTCATGGTTATTCTTTGCCCCGGTCTTGCTGCAAAAGCTGGGCGACGGAGCGGACTGCGCGGCTTACGCGCGATTTCATGGCCGACTCAGTTATACCACTGCGTTCGGCGGCCTCGGCAATGCTGTAGCCTTGTATCTTGGTCAGAGACAGCGCTTTGCGTTGATTTATATCCAGTTCCGACAAAATATCACCGGCCGCGAGTTCGTCACTTGGGTCGGGATGTGTCTGACTGTTATCCATTGTCATTGTCGGAGCCTCCTTGCCCGCGTAGGCGCTGCGCAACAAGTCGATCACTCGGTTGCGCACGATCGTAAAAAACCAGGGTCTGAATGCGCGCTTGGGGTCGTATGTGTGTTTGCCTTTATGGATCGCGAGCAGGCACTCCTGTACGCAATCTTCACGAAAACTCAAAGCGCCGAAATGACGTCGCACATAGTGATCTGTGACGCTTGCCAATTCTCGCAGCAGCTGCTCATAGGCGCGTTTATCGCCCCGATGAGCAGCTGCCATGAGTTGCGACCAGCGCGCTTCGTCCTCGACGGTGGATGTCATTCGACTAGCGGTTCGCCGACGCGGGCTGTTTACTACCAGCCGTGACCATAAATACGTTGAACATTGATGATAGCCACTGGGTTGTTCCAGTCGTATGGTGCCGGCGCAAGCGTACCTTCGCCAAGTGTATGGAATCCATTGCCGACATGGATGAACTTCTCGTCCGTGTCAGCAGCTGCCGAAAACGGCGCGCCACCGCAGTCTGGGCCCGGAATGTTCGCGCAATCCTGGTCGTTGAATTCGGTGCCTGCATCGTAAGCCAGCGCTTCAATGGTCATGCCACCGCGCACAGGTAGAAACACGCTGTCTACACCGACGAAAGTGTCGTTGGTATGGATCAGCATTGCAGCGAGACTCAAGCGCTGCCCCGGTCGTCCCCGCAGCGTTAATGTCACAGATTCACCCGGCATCAGCAGCGCATCGTGCGTTTCAATGTCGCCAACGCCGTAGGGTGCCGATTCAAGCGCCATTTTGGCCGGCCCGATATCCCCGCCTTCGGCAATCCGTTCAATATTAGCGCTCGCCGCTTCGCCTACTTCAAACAGGTCGATGTTGCCGCTGTGAGTGGCCACGAGCAGTGGCGTAAAAATCTGGCCCGGTGTGACATTGGTAATTTCCACTTGCCAGGTGGCCGCTGCCGCCGTACCGCCTGCCAACAACAGTGCCCCTGCAATCAAAGTTCTATTGATCATCGTCGCTCCTAAGCTCGAGTTATAAGGCCGGCGAAGTGCCGGACATATAACTCAATACGTGGCAGGGCGCGAAAAAGTTGCAGGGGTGGGGCGTGATGTTGAGGGGGCCGTGTTGTTGCGGTGGGCTGGGGTCAGGATCGCTGTGAACCCATCCATGGGCGCTCGCCGCCGACATCCGTGTCGGCGAGCGTCCTGACCCCAGCCCACCTCAACGACACTGAATGGTGCGGCTGGATTGCGGTATTGATGTTTTGAGTCACGATGACGCGCTTGTTGATGGCTCCGATGCCCGACAAACCTGAATATGCCCACAGAACGCGTGCACTAATCGAAGGGCTAAACCCCAATGCAACGATGAAGTGTACTGGTCGCGGTCTGGTTCAGACGGGAGGCTCGGCGGCAGGGACGCCGCCGCGCCAGCGCCCATGGATGGGTTTACAGCGGTCCCGGCTGAACCAGACCGCGACCAGGACACGCCCTAAATGCTGCGATCAGAAGTCGCTAAGAACCCCTAAGAATCCTGATTCCGCCGCAACTCATCCAAAGCCAACCGAGTATTCCGGTTGGGATCGTTCTCAACCCGCGTATCGTTACCAAATATCATCGTCGGCAATTCGTCCGGGTTGTATGTCGGCCAATGCGGCATGTAGGAATGGTTTGGATTGCCGGTGCGAGCAAACGCTGCCCAGGCCGCGCTCATGATGTGGCCCAGTTCATAACGATATTGATCGGAGCCGGTCATCGACGCGCCTTTGTCCATGTTGTAGAACACGAACGGTATGTCGAGCGTGTGGTAAGAACCCATGCGTCCGTCGTGCACCGGTGAATGCCAGTCGAAGAAATAGAGATAGCTGGGTGACGTACCTTGCTCATACTTGAGCTTGCACATCAACTGCGAGCTGTAGCGACGGGTGTTGTCGGATTCGGCCGTCAGCCAGAGCATTTGATTGCGCATGTCGGGGTGTTCGCGTTTATACAGCGCGATGAGTTCGCGCGCGCTCGATTGGCTGCCGCCCGTTATATTCGAGCTGAAGCGTTGCAGCATGTCGGCATCCGAAAGGTCGTACGGGGGCGGTCCCACCCAGCCGTTTTCAGTTTCGGTAGAGCCTGTCATGAAGGCCACATTGGCGGAATACGCAGGCGCCGTTGGGTCCCACTGGTGGCGAGGCAGAATATTGCCGTCGATGACCGGGCCTACGCCGAGCCGCGGAATAGTGGGCTCTCCATGGAAGGCCGTCTGTATCTGTTGATAAGGCATTTCCTGCAGTTGATCGAGCTGGTTGTTGCGCAGACCCAGCTTACGCAGCAATTGTTCGGCACCTTCGCTCGCATCGTCCGCCGTTTGGCCGCGAAATGCATAACCACTTTGTGCAATGGAACGGTGGAAGAGACCTTCGGCGGAAGGCATGGCCATGACGGTGGTGGTTTTGCCGCCGCCGCCGGATTGTCCGAAGATGGTGACACGCTCGGGATCGCCGCCGAAGTTCTCGATGTTGTCGCGAATCCATTCGAGCGTTGCAACGAGATCCTGCAAGCCGACGTTGGTTGAGTTGCGCCACTTGTTGCCGCCGATGTCGGCCAGGTGCAGGAACCCAAATATGTTGAGTCGATGATTTACCGAAACGACAACAACGTCTTCCTTCTTTGCCAGGTTGGTGCCGTCATAAAGCAGATAGTTGCCCGAACCGACGCGGAAGCCGCCGCCGTGCATCCACACCATGACTGGGCGCGGCTTGTTGTCCAGCGCAGGCGTGAAGATATTGATCGTCAGGCTGTCCTCGCTTTGCGGGGTCTGCCGATTCAATGCCGTGACTACAGGCGCGGGTTCGACAGCACCGGGTTCTATCAGCGTTGCGTATTCAATTTGAAAGTGATCGCGAATGCCGTTCCACGGGGTCGGCGGTTGCGGCGGCATGAAACGGTTAGCGCCGCTGGTGGGGGCGCCGTAAGGCACGGACCAGAACTGCTGGACACCGTCTTTAACGAGCCCGCGCACCCGCCCATATTGGGTGGAAGCAACGCCGCCGATCGTCGTCAGCCAGCGGTCCTGAGCAAATGCTTGATTTGCAGCGCCCGGCAGCAGCAGTCCTGCCCCGGCCAGCGCGCTCGCGCTGATGAATTGCCGCCGATCAAATCCACGTCCGGAATTATTTTTGCTCGCGCTCACGGTTCTCTCCCCTAAAAGTGCTGCCCTAAAAGTAGTGCAGATAGTTGTAGCGCATAACTCTACGACATCGCGGCGCCGAAGCGTAGCTTTTGGCGGGTAATAGTCGGTTTGCGCGAAGCTAAGTCCAGGTGAGCAATAGCGCTTTGGGCCCTCGGAAGGTGCAATTGGCGGCATAGTCCAGCCGCTGATGTTCGGCGAGTGCCAGCGATGGCAGCTTTGCGATCAACGTTTCGAGCATGATCGTCGCTTCCAAAATGGCCAGCCGATTGCCCAGGCAGAAATGGATGCCACGGCCGAATGAAATGTGGTTGTGTGCGTTGGCCCGATGCAAATCGAATTCCTCGGGGTTATCGAACGAGGCTGTGTCATG
>JAHEEO010000261.1 GCA_024640665.1 Rhodospirillales bacterium
GGCTGGAATGCCCCGGGTACGCCCCTACCCACAAAAAATATCGCGGACGTAGCGTTGCCTGATCTGGCGCGTGTCATCCTGATTGACAAGCCAGATTCGCCGCAGTCGCTCATTCTGGCAGGACACACCATGCCGGGTCTCGGTACCGAACGCGACTTGGCAATTAACGCCATGAATGACGTCCTGGGCGGCAGCTTCACGGCCCGGGTCAATATGAATCTTCGCGAGGACAAGGGTTGGGCATATGGTGCTCGAACGATAACGCAAAACGCGATGGGGCCACGGCCGTTCTTGGTCTACGCACCAGTACAAACCGACCGAACTGGCGATTCGCTGGCGGAGCTTATTCGTGAACTCGAAACCATCAAGACGACTCGGCCCATCACCGGGGATGAGATGGCACGTGTCATCGCAGGTTCAACGCGCGAACTGCCCGGGCAATTTGAAACCGCTGGCTCCGTGTTGGGTAGTTTGATTTCGTCGGCGCGTTACGGTCGGCCACTCGATTATGCCGCGACGCTTACGCAATCCTATGAAGCTTTGCGTCTAAATGATCTGCAGTCCGCGGCCATGGATATCGTGCAGCCGAATGCACTCACGTGGATTATTGTTGGTGACTTAGAAGACATTCGGCCGCAAGTGGAAGCACTCGACATTGCGCCGATTGAAATTTGGGATGTTGACGGTCAGCCTGTTAATTAGGGCTGCTAATTAGGCCCGTTGTCTAAACCTGCAAATTTAGCCAATTCACTCAGCCGCGGCAGTTAGCTGGATAAAGTTCAGCTAGCTGCTGTGGTGCTTGCTTTAGGCGCAATACGTGGACTCGAATGCAGATTCGGTAAGAACGCTGCCAGCAGCCCAATGAACGGTAAAAAAGAACACAACTGAAACACGTAAGCAATGCTGGTTACATCTGCCAGCTGGCCGAGTAAGGCGGCACCTACTCCGCCCAAACCAAACGCAAGACCAAAAAACATGCCCGCCACCATGCCGACACGCAACGGCAGCAGTTCTTGACCGTAAACGACAATGGCTGGGAAAGCCGACGCGAGAATCATGCCGATGGGCATCGTAAGCACGCCAGTCCAGAACAGACTCACATGCGGCAACGCCAACGTGAACGGCAATACGCCCAATATCGATGCCCAGATAACGGCTTTGCGTCCAAACCGATCCCCGACTGCGCCGCCAACCAGCGTGCCTATGGCAGTCGAACCCAGGAATAGAAACAGCAGAATCTGCGCATGGCGAATCGTAATATCGAATTTCTCGATCAAGAAAAACGTGTAGTAGCTGGACATGCTCGCCGTGTAGAAAAACTTCGAGAACATCAGCGCGATCAACACGGCTAATGTCAGTGCAACGCGGCCTCGCGGTAGTCGCGCACTTTCTGCATCGCGTGCTGCCTGCGACTTCATCCGCGCCATTCCGTGTGCTCGATACCAGTTGCCCACATAAGAGAGCAGGATCATTGCGAACAAAGCGGCAACCGCAAACCAAGCGACGCTTGATTGCCCAAACTGCAGCACGACGAACGCGGCTAACAACGGGCCAGCCGCGGACCCGGCGTTGCCGCCCACCTGAAACAGCGCCTGCGCCAATCCATGCCTTCCGCCTGAAGCCATTCGGGCCACACGGGACGACTCGGGGTGCAATACGGCAGAGCCGACACCAATCAACGCAGCGCCCATTAACAAGGCGGGATAGCTCCCAGCACGCGAGAGCAGAATCAATCCGCAAAGTGTCGAACCCATGCCAACGACCAACGAGTAGGGTTGCGGTTTGCGATCCGTATAGACACCGACGACGGGTTGCAGCAGCGACGCCGTAAACTGAAACGTAAACGTCAGCAATCCCACCTGGCCGAAATCCAGCCCGTAATTCTCTTTGAGAATGGGATAAATCGCCGGTAACAATGACTGCATCATGTCATTCAGGAAGTGACAGACGCTGATTGCGGCGAGCACTTTAAATGCTGTGGCAGCTTCAGGGGTGTTTGATTGTTCGTTCATATGGCGCCGAATTCTGAGGCCGACTGGCGCCGACGACAAGCGTTTTGCGGCCGGAGCGTAAATCACGTGGTTTTCAGCCGCGTGAGATCGCTCAAAAAAATGTAGAATCCATATTCTGTTACTTCGGCGTGTGGCCTGCAAAAAGAAAGGATAGAAAATATGCACAACGCTTTCGTCTCAATCTCTACATTTTGGAGATTTGGCTCTATCGTTGCAGGCTGCCTGGCCCTGGTTGGGCAAGCCAACGCTGCAGCCAGCATCCAGGGCCAAGTGGTCGACCTGAATGGCCAGCCTGTTCCACAGGCTCAAGTGATTTTCGACCGCGCAGAGCAAGCGCCCGGCGCGAGCGTTGTCACCGTGTTTAGTGATAGTGGCGGGAGATTCCGCTTTCCTGAAGTTTATCCAGACGCATCCGGCAACGATCTACCCATCACTGTGAGAGCACTTGGATACGAGCAAATCGACTCAGTGGCCCGCCGCGAATCTACCAGCAGCGAGCTGGAGCTGTTGAATTTGACGTTTGTCGTACGCAGGGTCGACAACCAAGTCGCAGTGGCACCGGCGTCCGCGTGGTTAGGACGCATAACCGACCGGGCACAAAAATCGAAGTTCATTATGGACTGCATTGATTGCCATCAGGTGCCGGCATCTGAAGTACGCAACTTTGCCGGCTCTATTGCGGATGTGCATGCGCCTGATCCAGCGCAAGCGAGATCGGCAAGCTGGAACATGATCGTCAAATACATGAATTATCTGTCCAGTTGGGAGTTCTCGCGTGGCCGGCGGGCAGATGACGAGCGGATAGATGCAGACGCCGTGTATTCGGTGGATAACGGTGAAGACGTTGCAGCGCTGTTAACGGAAGTCTTCGATGATCGCCTGGATTCGATCTCTGGTTACGACTGGGGAGCGCCGCTGATCACAACCGCAGACACGGCAATTTGGGAATACGAAGTACCTCAACCCAATGCGATCCGTGAAGCTTTGATGTTAGGTGAGCCGCCTACGCTGTGGATTGCTGACGTGTCTTCCAATCACATGTATGCCGTGGATGTCGCTACAGGCAAACAAGTGGTTCATGAGGTGCCATCAGATTTGTTGATGAGCCCCCACTCTTTGCATCGTGGCCAGGATGGGTCTTTGTGGGTGACGCCGCTGTTTAACAGCATTGTTGCGCATTTAGATATCGAAAGAAACGAATGGCAAACCTGGCGATTACGCACAGCCGACGGCAAGAGTCCTGGCATCCACGATCTCAGCTTTGGCTATGAGCACGAATTGCTCACAGACGACAAAGGCCGGATTTGGTTTTCGGATATTGGCAACAATTCAGTTGGCTATTTTGATCCCCGCGATGGCGAAGCAGAAATCTGGCCGGCGCCGCCTTCACCTGGACGGGACGGCCGCACATCGCTATACGGCTTGATCATGACCAAGGATCGCAACGAAGTCTGGTATAGCCAACTCGGCAACGGCACTTTCGGCGGCTTCGATATCGACAAGCAGGAATATATAGGCCCGTTTCAATTACCTGATCGCAACGCAGGTCCGCGAAGAATCACAATCAGCGATGCTGATGTCGTATATCTCGCGCTCTACGGCAGTGGGCAACTGGCCGCGTTTGATACGAAGACACGACGAATGATTGAGATCTATGACTTGCCTGATACCGGTAGTGCGCCCTATTCCGCAACTTGGGACCCCATCCGACGGGTTGTCTGGATTCCGACAGCGAACGGCGACGTGATCTATCGGTTTGATCCGGCGACAGAGGAATTTGGTGTGCTTCCATTGCCTCGCGAACAAGCTTTTTTGCGGATGGTCGACATTGATCCGGAAACTGGCGTTTTGATTTCTTCATACGCCAACATCGTTGACATCGTTCAAGGACCACGAATGGCGATGATTATCGATCCAGGCGACGGC
>JAHEEO010000065.1:0-10098 GCA_024640665.1 Rhodospirillales bacterium
CGTGCATCGCTGGCAAGATCCGTCATACCGAGTAAATCGTAAGCTTCGATCAACAGTTCCAGGGACTGCTGAAGCTGAGGTGCGCCTGCATATCGCTCCAGCGCATACTTCGAGCGCTGCACGGCCGCAACATAGGCGCCGCGATCCAGGTAATACTGGGCGACATGGTTTTCGTACATGGCCAGACGATTACGCAGAAAGATCATGCGTTGTCGGGCATCCGGTACGTAGCGGCTTTCGGGAAATCGGCGAATCAATTCCTGAAACGTTGAGAACGCCCGAACGGAGTCTTTTGGCGGGCGCGTCGACATGTCCACTCTGAATAGGCGTTCGAGGATCCCGGGGGCTTCGTCAAAATAGACCAGCCCTTTCATGTACAGCGTGTAATCTACCCGAGGATGGGTTGGGTTTTCGCGTTCGAATTCTTCAGCAGCGTCGATAGCCGCTTCGGGCTGCCGGCTCCTGTAATAGACATAAATGAGGTCTAATTGCGCCTGTCGAGTCACTGGGCTGAAAGGGTAACGAGCCTGCAGCATCAAAAACGCCTGCCCTGCGACAGGGTAGTTGGATGACTGCATCGCGTTGTATCCTCGCTCATACAGAGATTCCGGGCCGATGTCCTCGACCAAGTCACCCCGCTTGCCGCAGGCCGACAGCAGAGCAACTGAGCAAATCAGCAATGTCAGAGTTTTCCACATGGTTCGTTGTACGTTACTCGTTAACCCGAACCTACCATTATAGCCACAAGCATGGGGGCAACGGCGTGTGTGTTGCGGATCGCGGCGGCAGCCTGCATTCACGACAGCCTGGCAAATGCCCGGTATTGCAAGGTTCGCACTGAGCATGGTCGACGTCGAACGCATTTGCCGTACTGCGATTGTTCCCGAACACTGCGCCGGTCAACGCCTCGATCAAACAGCGGCAAAGCTTTGGCCTGAATTTTCGCGGAGCCGGCTGAAACAGTGGATTGAGGCGGGTCAGCTGCAGGTAAGCGGCGCCACTCTCGCGCCGAAATTCAAGCTGCATGGGGGCGAAACACTAGAGCTGGATGCTGAGCAGGAAACGCAGGTGCCGCTTCGCCCCGAGCCGATTCCATTAACAATTGTTCATGCAGACAGCAGCATCATTGTCATCGATAAACCAGCCGGGCTGGTCGTGCATCCAGGTGCCGGCAACGCCGGCGGTACGCTGCAAAACGCACTGTTGAGCTACGACCCGAATCTGGCTGTCGTGCCGCGTGCCGGCATCGTGCATCGTCTAGACAAGGATACGAGTGGTCTATTGATGATCGCCCGCACGCTGGAGGCGCATGCCAGTTTGGCCGCGCAAATCGAAGCTCGCGAAGTTCACAGAACCTACCAGGCTGTTTGCGTCGGCGCGCTGACTGGCGGTGGCGAGATCAACGCGCCGATTGGCAGGCACCCGAAAGATCGCAAGCGAATGACGGTTCGTGAAGACGGTCGGCCGGCGCGCAGCGTCTATCGGGTCCGTGAGCGCTTCCGAGCCCATACGCATATCGATGTCCACTTGGATACGGGGCGCACGCATCAAATTCGCGTGCACATGGCGCACCTTCGAATGCCATTGGTTGGCGATCCGGTTTACGGTGGTCGGCCCAGGCTGCCGCCGGCGCCTTCCGAAGAAATGATAGCTGCGTTGCGCGGTATGTCCCGGCAGGCGCTGCATGCTGTGCGCTTGGAGTTCAAGCACCCCAAAACCGGCGAGCAAGTTGTCTATGAAAGCCCGCTTGCCGATGATCTGGTGGCGCTGATAGACGTGCTTCGCCGCGATGCCCGCAGCGCGTCGAAAGACGCGCATAAATGACGCGCCGCCGTTATGCAGCCTCCTACCGCGACAAATTCGAATAACTCGCCATTCAGGCTTGATTGGCCGGTGCCGCCTCATGTGCATACAGCCGTGAGCACGCGTACTGGCGGCGTCAGCGAAGGCGGCTATGCGAGCCTGAATATCGGTGCCCACGTGGGGGATTCGGCCGCCGCAGTCGCAGAAAATCGTAGACGACTGGTCCGGCAATTTGATTTGCCCGGCGAGCCGCGCTGGCTGAATCAGGTGCATGAAACGAGCGTCGTCGAGCTGAACGCGCAGTTGGCCGCAGGCGTCGAGCTCCCCACGGCAGATGCTGCCTTTACCAGAGAGATCCGCCGTGTTTGCTGTGTGATGACAGCCGACTGTTTGCCCGTGTTCTTTGCAGACCAGGCTGGCTCGGTTGTGGGGCTCGCGCATGCCGGTTGGCGTGGCTTGGCTGCGGGTGTACTCGAGCGAACGATTCAGGCCATGGATGTTGCGCCCAGCACGCTGATGGCCGCTTTCGGGCCGGCGATATCTGCAGCAGCCTTCGAAGTGGGCGACGAGGTGCGCGCTGCGTTCATGGCTGCGAATTCGCATGCTGCGGGCGCTTTCTCGCCTAATACGCGCGGCCGTTGGCAAGCTGACCTGTATGCCCTTGCGCGGTTGACGCTTGCTTCCGCCGGCGTAACAAGGGTGTATGGTGGCGGTGTATGCACTTATGGTGAGTCGGAGCGGTTTTTTTCGCACCGTCGTTTCGCACCTTGCGGCCGAATGGCAGCGATGATTTGGCTATCTGAGTAAACCCTTATTGATATTGCCGGCCGCGACCCCATAAACGCATAAGACTTCAATCACTTGGAGCGTGATGATGCGGCAGGACAAACTTACTACAAAATTCAGCATGGCCTTGCAGGAGGCCCAATCGCTGGCCGTGGGGCGGGAGCATCAATTCATTGAGCCCGTGCACGTGCTAACGGCGTTATTGGAGCAGCAAGGCGGGGGCACATCCGGCCTGCTGAACAAGGCTGGCACCAACGTCAACAAATTGCGTTCTGAATTAGGCGCTGCGCTTGACCGAACGCCGCAGGTCCAGGGCGCGCCCGGCGAAGTTCACGGTTCCAACGATCTGGGCAAGCTGCTCAACGTAACGGATAAACTGGCACAAGATCGCGGTGACAGCTTTATTTCCAGCGAGCTCTTCGTTTTGGCTGCTCTGATCAGCGGTGGTGAACTGGGTAAGATTCTCGAGTCTTGCGGCGCGGTTCGCGGCGCCGTTGAGCAGGCCATTGACGAATTGCGCGGCGGCGCCACCGTCGAGGATCCGAACGCAGAAGAAACGCGCCAAGCACTGGATAAATACGCAATAGACCTCACCGAACGCGCCGAGCAGGGCAAGCTCGATCCCGTGATCGGGCGCGACGACGAAATTCGCCGCACCATCCAAGTCCTGCAGCGTCGCACCAAGAACAATCCCGTGCTGATTGGCGAGCCGGGCGTCGGTAAGACCGCCATCATTGAAGGGCTCGCCCAGCGCATCGTCAACGGCGAAGTGCCCGAAGGACTCAAATCGAAACGCATTTTGTCGCTCGATCTCGGCGCCTTGATCGCCGGCGCGAAATTCCGCGGCGATTTCGAAGAACGCCTGAAGGCCGTGTTGAATGAACTTTCGAAACAAGAAGGCCAGATCATCTTGTTTATCGACGAGCTGCACACCATGGTCGGTGCGGGCAAGGCCGAAGGATCGATGGATGCCGGCAATATGCTCAAGCCGGCACTGGCTCGGGGCGAGTTGCACTGCGTTGGCGCGACGACGCTCGACGAGTATCGGCAGCACATTGAGAAAGACGCCGCCCTGGAGCGCCGCTTTCAGAAAGTGCTGGTCGAGGAGCCTTCGGTTGAAGATACCATCGCTATCTTGCGCGGGCTGAAAGAACGCTACGAAGTGCATCATGGTGTTGAGATCACGGATCCGGCTATCGTTTCGGCCGCCGTGTTGTCGCATCGCTACATCAGTGATCGGCAATTGCCCGACAAAGCGATCGATCTGATCGATGAAGCTGCGTCCCGCATTCGCATGGAAATCGACTCGAAGCCAGAAGAGCTCGATCGACTCGAGCGGCGCTTGATCCAATTTAAGATCGAACGCGAAGCTTTGCGAAAAGAATCCGACGACGCCTCAAAGAAGCGGCTCGCTGATTTGGAAGCATCCATCGCCAAGCTCGATGCCGAATTCTCCGACCTCGAAGAAATCTGGAAAGCCGAAAAAGCGGCGGTTCATGGTGCCGGACATCTGAAAGAAGAGCTCGAGCGCGCGAGGATCGAGCTTGAGAAAGCCCGTCGTGCAGCCGACTTGGCACGTATGTCCGAATTGCAATATGGCACCATTCCGGAGCTGGAGCGGCGCGTCAGTGATGCACTTGCCGGCGAGCAGCAGTCTGCTCCAACGCTGTTGCGGAATCGCGTTACCGATGAAGAGATCGCGGAAGTGTTGTCTAAATGGACCGGTATTCCGGTCTCAAAGATGCTCGAAAGCGAGAAAGCAAAGCTGCTGCAAATGGAGAGTTTTCTCGAGAAACGGGTTGTGGGACAGAAAGAAGCGCTCGAGGCGGTGTCTAACGCCATTCGTCGTTCGCGCGCTGGTTTGGCTGATCCGAATCGACCGAATGGCTCGTTCCTCTTCCTTGGGCCGACCGGCGTCGGTAAGACCGAGCTGACGAAGGCGCTGGCGGAGTATTTGTTCGATACCGAGGACGCCATGGTGCGGATCGATATGTCGGAGTTCATGGAGAAGCACTCCGTGGCGCGATTGATCGGCGCGCCGCCGGGTTACGTCGGCTACGAAGAAGGCGGCTATCTGACCGAAGCGGTGCGGCGCAAACCTTACTCCGTCATTTTGTTGGATGAGGTCGAGAAGGCGCATCCCGACGTCTTCAATGTGTTGTTGCAGGTCCTGGATGATGGCCGGCTCACAGATGGGCATGGACGCACCGTCGATTTCCGCAATACCGTTATTGTCATGACTTCAAACTTGGGCAGTCAGCGAATTCAGGAGCTGGCTGGCAAAGACAATTACGCGACGATGAAGGCGGAGTTACTCGAGGTCGTGGGGCAGCACTTCAAGCCGGAATTCATCAATCGAATAGACGATGTTGTGGTCTTCCATCCGCTTGAACTCGCGCACATTCGCCGAATTGTCGATATTCAGTTGGAGTACCTGCATGCGCGTCTGAACGAGCGCGACATCGAGCTTGAGCTGGACGACGCAGCCCGCGATCGGTTGGCTGATGCCGGTTACGATCCGGTTTACGGCGCTCGACCTTTGAAGCGTGCCATTCAGCAGCAGCTCGAGAACCCGTTGGCACAGAGCATTCTTAGCGGAAGTTTTGGGCCGGGCGATCGAATACTGGTTACCGTAGACGGAGAAACGCTCAGGTTTGAGAAAGCTGCAGCAACTGCTGCAGCTTGATTGCTTGAATTTCTTGCCGTTTAACGGAAACTAGTCATATTGGGATGACCAGCGATTGCGCCCCCGCCGGGTGCGTTGTTCGTCATATTTATGTCTTGGGGATAACTGAATGCCAATTTATGAGTATCGGTGCCAGTCGTGCAAACACACACTGGAAGAGCTGCAGAAGATGAACGACAAGCCGCTGACGGACTGTCCGGAATGCGGCGAGCCGGCTTTGCGGCGCCTGGTTTCCGCACCGTCATTCCGCTTGAAAGGCGGCGGCTGGTACGAAACGGACTTCAAGTCGGATAAAGAGACTAAACGTAATATTGCCGACACCCACAGCGGCGGCAGCGGCGACGCAGCAACGGCAGATGCCAAAACATCGAAATCTGCTAATGGTGAGAAGTCGGGTGAAAAGTCGGGCGAGAAGTCGGTCGAGAAGAAGACCGAGAAATCTGAATCGAAGTCGACTTCCAATGGGGCCAAGAATAAGCCCGACAAGCCCAAGAAAGGCTCGAGCAGCGCGGTGGCTTAGTTGACAACAGGAATCTTTGCACTGATCCGACGCTACTTCGTAGCCGGCCTGCTCGTATGGGTGCCGATCGGCGTCACCGTCTTCATCTTTCGTTTGCTGCTGAGCTTAATGGACCAGCTGTTGTTTTGGCTGCCAAGGCAATATCGTCCTGACGAGTTGCTAGGTTTCCCAATTCCCGGTTTGGGTGCCATTCTCGCAATACTGTTACTGCTTGTTACCGGCATGCTGGGCGCCAACTTCTTCGGCCGGCGTCTGGTCGCCTTTTACGAGAGTGTGCTGGCGCGCATCCCGCTCGTTCGGTCTGTTTACGGTTCGGTCAAGCACTTTGCCGAAATGGTCTTGAGCGACAGTGGCACGTCTTTCAAAAAAGTGCTGCTGATCGAGTATCCACGCACCGGGCTCTACAGTATTGTGTTTCAAACTTCAGACAACCCCGCTGAGGTGCAGGCTCGCACAGGCGAGGAAATCATCACGGTCTTTTTGCCAACCACGCCAAACCCGACTTCGGGTTTCATGTTGTTCGTTCCCAAAGATGCTGCCGTGGAGCTGGAGATGAGTGTCGAGGAGGCGCTAAAGATGGTCGTCTCATTGGGCGTTGTCGCGCCACGGTGGGCTGCACTTTACCCCGATCGGAAGCTTGCGCGCCCCGGAGCGAGCCCGTAACATCCCGCCTCTCTTCTGGCACTGATAAACCCGTTACAAGGGGCATCTCATGCGCAGTCACTACTGCGGTCACGTCGATACTTCATTGGTTGGCCAAGAAATTTCCGTCGCTGGGTGGGTACATCGTCGCCGCGACCACGGCGGTGTGATTTTCGTCGATCTCCGTGATCGCGAAGGCATATTGCAGGTTGTGTTTGATCCGGATGATGCGGCGATGTTTGCCGAAGCCGAGCGGATTCGCGGCGAGTATGTATTGCAGGTGCGCGGCAAGCTGCGGCATCGGCCAGAAGGTACCGTCAATCCCGATATGCGCACCGGTGAAGTCGAACTGCTCGCGACCGACCTGCAAGTGCTGAATACATCCAAAACGCCGCCATTTCATCACGATGAGCATGTCAGCGAAGAGTTGCGACTGCGCTATCGTTACCTCGATCTGCGGCGCGAACCTATGCTGAACAATTTGCGCTTGCGCCACACCGTTGCGCGGGCATTGCGCGCGTATTTGGACGTGCAGGGCTTTATCGACGTTGAAACGCCGATTCTGACCAAGACAACCCCAGAAGGTGCGCGCGATTACCTGGTGCCGAGCCGGACACATCCCGGTAACTTTTTCGCGTTGCCACAATCGCCGCAATTGCTGAAGCAATTGTTAATGATGTCCGGTTTCGATCGCTATTATCAGATCGTGAAGTGCTTCCGCGACGAAGATCTTCGTGCCGACAGGCAGCCGGAATTTACGCAGCTCGATATCGAAACTTCATTTTTGGATGAACACGAAATCATGCAAATGATGGAGGCATTGATTCGGCATGCTTTCAAAGTTGCACTCAGTGTCGATCTGCCGGACCCGTTTCCGACAATGGCCCATGCCGAGGCGATGCTGCGGTTCGGCAGTGACAAGCCGGATCTGCGCAATCCGCTCGAATTAGTCGAGGTCGGCGATTTGTTTGCCGATGTCGAATTCAAGGTATTTGCGGCGCCCGCCAATGATGCAGGCAGTCGCATCGCAGCTTTGCGCGTGCCGCAAGGCGGGACATTGTCACGCAAGGAAATTGACGATTACACAGCGTTGGTAGGTCGTTATGGTGCGAAGGGTCTGGCTTACATCAAGGTCAACGACCGTGCTGCAGGCGCAGCCGGATTGCAGTCGCCTATTCTGAAGTTCCTGCCGGGCGAAGCCGTCGAAGCTGTCCTAGTGCGAACCGGCGCCGAAACCGGCGATCTCGTGTTCTTCGGTGCGGACAAAGACAAAGTAGTCAACGAGTCGCTCGCTGCATTGCGGGACGCACTTGGCGTCGACCGCGGCCTCATTGCCGGCGACTGGGCACCGCTGTGGGTTGTCGATTTTCCGATGTTCGAGCGTGACAGCAGCGGCAACCTAACGCCATTGCATCACCCGTTCACGGCGCCCAGCGTCGATTCTCCCGAACAGCTGCTGGCAGCGCCGGCGGAGGCCATGTCACGGGCCTACGACATGGTGCTGAACGGCTATGAGATTGGCGGCGGGTCTATCCGTATTCACAAAACCGAGATGCAGTCAGCCGTGTTTGAGGTGCTGGGCATTGGTGCCGAAGAGGCCCAGTCCAAGTTCGGGTTCTTGTTGACGGCGCTCGAGTACGGATGTCCACCGCACGGCGGAATTGCGTTCGGGCTGGACCGAATCGTCATGTTGATGGCCGGTGCCGACAGCATTCGCGATGTCATGGCATTTCCTAAAACACAAAATGCCAATTGCTTGTTGACAGGTGCTCCAAGCGATGCAGATCCGGCCCAGCTAAAAGAAGTCGGTTTGCGCCTGCGGACGTCCGCGAAGTCATGACGAAGCAAAAGCGCCGACCCGAGTCGGTGCTTGTCGTTGTTCATACGCCTTCGCTCATGGTTTTGTTATTGGAGCGGGTTGAGCCGGCCGGCTTCTGGCAGTCGGTGACCGGGAGCCTCGAATGGGGCGAAGCGCCGATTGACGCAGCCGCGCGCGAGCTCGTTGAGGAAACCGGCTTGCCGCCGGCCGCGCTGCGTGATGGCCGTATCGCACGCCGATTTCCGATCCTGCCGGCATGGCGTAGTCGTTTTGCCGCAGACGTAGATTCCAATCTCGAACACGTCTGGTATCTTGAAGTGGCGGCGCCTGTTGATGTGCAACTCAACGCGAGCGAGCATCGCCGCTTCGTTTGGTTGCCGCTGTCGGAGGCAATAGAAAAAGCCAGCTCATGGACCAATCGGGCAGCCCTCGAGACGCTGTTGATGCCCACGACATGAGTGCTCCCGCAGTTGTCGTCGCACATGGCCTGTGGCTGCCAGGCGGAGAAACCTGGTTGCTGCGCCGGCGTTTGGCGCAGCAAGGATTCGAGCCTTATCTGTTTCGTTATCAAACAGTCGCCGAAGGCCTCGAGCATAACGCTGCGCAGCTCGATAAGTTCGCAGCGCGGCTGGACAATCCAGTGGTCCACTTCGTTGGCTACAGCCTCGGCGGCGTAATCAGCGTATTGATGTTGCGGCGCACGAAAAACCCGCGAATCGGTCGACTCGTCTGCATGGGCTCGCCGCTCAGCGGCAGCGCCGCAGCCCGCATGCTCGAAGGCTTGCCGGGCGGAAAGCGCTTGATGGGTCGCAGCATCGTCGAGCTCAACAAGCGCGCTGGCGTTGGTCGCTGGGAAGGCGATGTCGAGATTGGCGTCGTGGCCGGCAACTTGCCTTTTGGCGGGGGCCGCCTGATGGGCGCGCTCGGCGTCGCGAGTGACGGAACCGTTGCCATCTCTGAAACGAAGATGGACGGTATCAAAGCGCACATCGTTCGTCATGTTTCCCATACTTCGATGATGTTTTCGGCGCTCGTTGCTGACGACGTTGGCCGATTCCTAAGCACTGGAAGCTTCGAGGCCGAGGCCTAGGCTGAGTGAGCGCCGCCCCGTTAGGGTAGCGGCAGATTGAAGACGGCCGGATTGAACACTGCCTGACTTAGCGGGGCAGAAATTGGCGTTTACTTATTGCCGTGGATCGGCCAGTTCGAGCAACTCGTAAATCAGTTCTAGCGCCTGCCGTGGCGTTAGGTCGTCGCTGTCGACACCCGCGAGCCTTTGGCGCAGCGCGTCGGGACTTGCCGGCATGTCGGTGACTGAAGCTACCGCCGCGTCAATTGAGCTCGAGTCGGCATCTGGCCGGGCAGCAAATTCGGGCTGTTCAAATGGCAGCGATTGTTGCGGCGAAAATGCAGCGGCTGTCGCGACCTGCGATTGTTCGAGTTGAGTCAAGTACTGTTGCGCTGACTGGATCACCGCATCCGGCACACCGGCCAGGCGCGCGACATGCAGTCCGTAACTTTGATTCGCTGGCCCGTCTTTAACGGTGTGCAGAAACACCAGCTCGTCGCCATGCTCAGTGGCATCCAAATGCACATTGCGGCATGTGCTCAGTTCGTTTGGCAGGCTGGTCAACTCAAAATAATGTGTCGCAAACAGCGTCAGCGCGTGCACGCTGCCCGCAATCGATCGTGCGGCCGCCCAGGCCAACGACAGGCCATCAAATGTACTGGTGCCGCGCCCAATTTCATCCATCAGGACCAGACTCGATGCTGTGGCGTTGTTCAAGATATTTGCTGTCTCGGTCATTTCCACCATAAAGGTCGATCGTCCCCCGGCAAGAT
>JAHEEO010000065.1:10108-13684 GCA_024640665.1 Rhodospirillales bacterium
CGTCGGCGGCACCGATCCGCGTGAAGATTCGGTCGATCGCGCCTATCGTTGCTGCTTCAGCCGGCACGAAACTGCCGATGTGCGCGAGCAATGCGATGATGGCGGTCTGGCGCATGTACGTGGATTTTCCACCCATGTTCGGGCCGGTAATGATCAGCATCGGACAATCGGCCGTAAGCAGGAGGTCATTAGGCACAAACACCCGGTTGCTGGCTTGTTCGACAACGAGATGTCGCCCCGCGCTGTAACTCAATGCCGACTCGTCAACGAGAGTTGGCTGTGACAAGCGCAGGCTGCTCGCACGCTCTGAAAAATTACCCAGCACATCAATCTGCGCGAGCGCATTCGCGGTTTGCTGCAGGCGATCTACCGACTTTGCCAGGTCGTCTAGCAGCGCTTCGTACAGCAGTTTTTCACGCGCCAGCGACCGTTCCCGAGCGCTCAGCACTTTGTCTTCAAATGCCTTCAGTTCAGCGGTGACATAGCGTTCCGCCGCCTTGAGCGTCTGGCGGCGCGTGTAGTCTTCAGGAACAGTGAATGCGTGGCTCTTGCCGATCTCGATGTAAAAGCCATGTACGCGGTTGTAGCCCACTTTGAGCGTGCCGATGCCCGTGCGCTCGCGCTCGCGTTCCTGCAGTTCGTCAAGGTACGTATCTGCGTTCGAACTGGCGTTGCGCAAGTCGTCCAATTCGCTGTCATATCCGGGGGCGATGACGCCGCCATCGCGCAGCAGTGCGGCCGGGACCGCCTCGATGGCTGCCGTGAGCAGCGCATGTTCGTCCAGATGATCGTCACACTGCTGCAGCAGGTCATCAACGAGATCTGTCCTGACAGACTGCAGCTGTAATTTGACTGCCGGAATTTGCTGCAAGCTGTCGCGCAGCTGCGCGAGATCGCGAGGTCTTGCAGAACGCAGCGCGATTCGCGTCGTGATGCGTTCCAGGTCGCCGATACCCTCGAGGGCTGTGGCCAGGTTCTGGAACGAATTCTGCCGCTGCAGCGCTGCGACTGTCGTCAGTCGCGCGCGCAGCGTGTCGCGATTACGTATCGGTTGCCGAATCCAAGCTCTGAGCAATCGAGCGCCCATTGCTGTCGTGCATCGATCCATGCTGGCTGCCAGCGTAAATTCGGAGCCGCCGCTGAGGTTCGTGTCGAGTTCCAGATTGCGTCGCGTCGTGCCATCGATCAGCAGCGTTGCGTCGAGCCGCTCTCGAGACAGCTGGCGAATATGCGGTAGCTGCGAGCGTTGCGTTGTCTTGACGTATTCGAGCAGGCAGCCTGCCGCCGCGAGCCCGGCACTCAAATCATCTGCGTCGAAACCAGTCAGGTCGCGGGTCTTGAAGTGTTCGCACAGGACACGCCGGCCGCGTTCGGTATCGAAGTGCCAAGCTGGTCTTTCCCGCAGGCAGTCGATTGCCTGCGCCGTCTCCGGCAGCTGCGCATCTTCGGCAATTAAAACTTCAGCGGGCTGCAGTCGATCGAGCTCGGCGCTCAATGTGGCTTCGTCGTCGAGGTCGTTGACCCAGATTTTGCCCGCGGCCACGTCGACCCAGGCAATGCCGATTGCAGGTGAGACCTGCACCGCCGCCAGGTAGCGGGTTTCGGTTTCTTGCAGCAGCGCGGCATCCGTCAGCGTGCCCGGCGTAATGACGCGAACAACCTCGCGTGCGACCGGACCCTTACTGGTGGCCGGATCACCCACCTGCTCGCAAATTGCGATCGACTCTCCAAGTTTCACGAGCTTGGCGAGATAGGTGTCGACCGAATGTACCGGCACGCCGGCCATCGGAATCGGTTGACCGGCAGAGTTACCGCGGCTCGTCAGCGTGATGCCGACGAGCTTCGCGCCGCGCTTGGCGTCATCGTAAAACAGCTCATAGAAGTCGCCCATCCGATAAAACAACAGGACGTCGGGGTGCTCAGCCTTAATGGCCAAGTATTGCTGCATCATGGGTGTGTGAGCGTTCACGGCGTGCGAGTATGATCTAAGCATGAAAGTCGTGCATCTCGAAACTGGCCGGCATTTGTATGGCGGTGCTCGGCAAGTCAGTTACCTGCTCGATGGGCTGGCCAATACCCATGTTGAGAGTGTGTTGGTGTGCCGGCCCGGTGCAGAGATTGCAAAGGCTGTGTTGCCGTCGACTCGTGTCATCGAAGTGCCGCTGCGCGGTGACCTCGATCTTTCCGCGCGGCGGCGCTTGCGGCGAATATTGCGCGAAGAGCATGCCGACGCATTGCACGTGCATTCTCGCGGCGGTGCAGATCTTATTGGCGGCCAGGCAGCGCGTGCGCAGGGTGTGCGGTCGGTGTTGACGCGGCGAGTCGATAATGTCGAGCCGCGTCTGTGGGCTCGCCACAAATTTCGTCAGTACGACGTGGTAGCCGCCATCTCAGTGCCGATCGCCACGTGGTTGACGGAAACAGTGGGACTGCCGCCAACGCGCGTGCGGCACATAGCCAGCGCTGTCGATCAAGCCGGTTTTGTTTCGCGAGCGCGCGCCAGGGAGACGTTGCGGCAACGCTTCGGCGTCGACCTCGAGCGGCCGCTTATCGGGCTGGCCGGGCAGCTCATTACGCGTAAAGGCTACGATGTTTTTCTGGCGGCTCTGCCCGGGCTGGTCCGGGAGTTTCCCGCTATCCAGGCGCTGATTTTTGGACGCGGGCCGGAGGCTGCCGCTCTGCAACGACAGGCAGCAGCGGCTGGGCTTGCAGATTATGTAAAGCTAGTCGGGTTCGAGCCGGGCCTGCAGCCCGTGATGGCCGGTTTCGATCTGTTCGTGCATCCGGCGCGGTCCGAGGGTTTGGGCGTTGCAGTGCTCGAGGCACTGGTTTGCGGCGTGCCGGTCATTGCCAGCCGCGCGGGCGGCATTGTCGATATCGTCAAAGACGGTGCTACCGGTGTGCTGGTTGAGCCCAACAACGCGGCAGCGCTCGCCAGCGCGCTGTTCGATGCGCTGGGCCAAATGGAGCGCATGCGCCGTTACGGCTCCGCCGGTCAAGCTGCAATCCTAGCCAGCAACAACGTTGCGGCAATGACGACCGCATACCTGCATTTGTATGAATCACTCGCGGAGCAAGCGCAACTTGTCCACTGACAAATCTGGTCATCCGGCCAATCTAGAGTACTGGACGCGCAGGCTCAGCGAAGGGCTGGCGGCTAAAGCCTGGACGGTCACGACGGCGGAGTCATGCACCGGCGGTTGGATTGCCAAATGCCTGACCGATTTGCCGGGTAGTTCAGAATGGTTTGAGTCTGGCTATGTCACGTATTCAAACGCCGCAAAAATGGCGATGTTGGATGTACCAGCGCCTTTGTTGGCCCAATTTGGCGCCGTCAGCGAGCCGGTCGTGCAGGCAATGGCCGTCGGAGCGCTGGCTGCGTCCGGCGCCGACTGTGCAATCGCTGTGAGCGGTATCGCTGGACCGACAGGCGGCTCAGCAGAAAAGCCAGTGGGCACGGTATGGTTGGCCGTGGCAACGCCGGACGCCATGCAAACACAGCAGCAGTGCTTCGATGGAGATCGAGATTTCGTCCGCAGGCAATCCGCGGCGGCTGGCATGGCTCAATTGTGCGCA
>JAHEEO010000262.1 GCA_024640665.1 Rhodospirillales bacterium
TGCTGCAATTTGGGGTCATTGAACGCGAGATTTGCGGCGGCGAACCGCATACGACCAACAATCGCATGGAAATGACGGCGGCAATTCGCGCACTGGAGGCCCTGACAGAGCCCTGCCAGGTGGATTTGTACACGGATTCCGAATACCTGAAGAATGGGATCACGCAGTGGCTCGAGGGCTGGCGGCGGCGCGGCTGGAGAACGGCGGCAAAGAAACCGGTTAAGAACAAAGACCTGTGGCAGGCGCTTGATGAGTTGGCGCAGCAGCACGAAGTCTCGTGGCATTGGGTTAAAGGTCATTCAGGGCATGGTGGCAATGAGCGAGCTGATGAGCTTGCCAACGCCGGTCTCGAGCAATGTCTTGCTGATGCTTGATTTTGACACCGGCTCCGGCAAGATAGAGGCGTATTCTCAAATGCACCTCAAATTGAATCAACGGTTGATATGCGGCAGATAGTGCTTGATACGGAAACGACGGGCCTCGAAGCGAGTGCCGGCCATCGAATTATCGAGGTGGGCGGTGTCGAGCTTGAAAACCGGCGTCCAACCGGCCGCACGTTTCACCGTTATATCAATCCTGAGCGGGCAGTTGATGCCGGCGCGCTCGAAGTGCACGGAATCGACAACGAATTCTTGAAAGATCAGCCATTGTTCTCTGCCATCGCAGACGAGTTCGTTGAATTCGTAAAAGGCGCAGAACTCGTCATTCACAATGCTGATTTCGACGTCACATTTATCAACCATGAGTTGAAACGCCTGCCGCATTTGCCGGCAGATATTCGCGAGAACTGCACTGTCCTCGATACGTTGCTGCTGGCAAGGCGCATGCATCCTGGGCAACGCAATAACCTGGATGCGTTATCGCGTCGTTACCATGTAGACAGTTCGAAGCGGGAGCTGCACGGTGCGCTGCTCGATGCGCAGATTCTCGCCGAAGTGTATCTGGCCATGACAGGTGGGCAGGTCAGTTTGTCGCTGGACTCCGAAGCAGACGCGAATCGCGGCAAAGGGGTGACCGAGATACAACAAATCGATCGCGATGCGGTGGCCCTCAAGGTTATTCGAGCGAATGCTGAAGAACAGGCCGCGCATCAGCGATTTATCGCCAAGATTGAGCAGGGCTCGGGGCATGAGTGTGTTTGGACGCAGTTAGATGCGTTGGATGCAGTCGCGTCTGCAGCTCGCCAAACCGGTCGTAGCGAAAGTGATTCGGCTGAGATATTGTCATCCGCCCGCGAAGCGCCTTCGCACGGCGATTTGGCGCCCCAGCCAGCCTGAAGCACGCTGCAAATACTAGACGCTCAACGATTTTTTCCCACGCCCAACAACGCGATGCGGGCATTTTATTTCGGACATAGGCAATGAAGAACGATCAGACGATTAGCCAAGCTATTCTCAAGAACTTTCTCGGTCAGTCGCCGGATTGGTACAAGCTGACGATAATTGCATTTTTGGTGATCAATCCTGTGTTGTTTCAGCTCAATGCAACCTTGGCGGGTTGGGCGTTGGTGCTGGAATTTATCTTTACGCTGGCGATGGCGTTGCGGTGTTATCCGTTGCAGCCGGGTGGCTTGCTCGCGTTCGAGGCAGTCGTCATTGGGATGGCTTCAGCCGATACGGTGTTGCACGAGGTTGAAGGCAACTTTGCCGTGATCCTGCTGCTGATATTCATGGTCGCCGGCGTGTTCTTTCTCAAGGACATGCTGCTATTTTCGTTTACGAAATTGCTGATCAATGTGCGCTCCAAAGTTGTGCTTTCGCTCATGTTCAGCATGGTGGCCGCATTTCTTTCGGCGTTTCTCGACGCCCTGACTGTTACGGCAGTTGTAATTACGGTTGCGGCAGGTTTCTACGGCGTTTACCACAAGGTTGCATCTGGCAAGCACTTTCAGCATTCCGATCACGATTCGTCGCAGGATTCTGAGGTGCATGAATTGCACCGCGAAGACTTAGACCGATTCCGGGCATTTCTGCGCAGCCTTGTTATGCACGCTGCGATTGGTACGGCCCTCGGCGGTGTCATGACGATTGTCGGTGAGCCGCAGAACTTGTTGATTGCCAACGTTGCGGGGTGGGAATTCATCGAGTTCTTTACGCGCATGGCGCCGGTCACCATTCCGGTATTCTTTGTTGGTTTATCGACTTGCATTTTGGTGGAACAAGCACGGATTTTCGGTTATGGGGCGCGATTGCCGGACAACGTTCGCGCCGTATTGGCAGACTATGACAAGGCTGAGACTGAGTCGCGGTCGTCGCGTGAATTAGCCATCATCATTATTCAGGCAATTGTTGCCGTGTTTCTGGTCCTGGCATTGGCTTTTCATTGGGCCGAGGTTGGGCTTATTGGCCTGGCCGTTATCGTCCTGGCGACAGCGTTTACCGGTATTACCGAAGAACATAGATTGGGCCATGCGTTTGAAGAAGCGCTGCCATTTACCGCCTTACTCGTGGTCTTTTTCGCAGTGGTCGGCGTTATTCACGACCAGCATTTGTTCCAGCCAATCATAGCTTGGGTGCTGGCAATGCCCGAGACCACCCAGCCGCCCGTGTTTTTCTTGGCCAATGGCCTATTGTCCGCGATCAGTGACAACGTGTTTGTCGCGACGGTTTATATCAGTGAGGTAAAGGCTGCATTGGATGAGGCCGTGATTAGTCGCGATCAATTCGATCTGCTGACTGTGGCGATCAATACCGGCACCAACTTGCCGAGTGTGGCTACGCCGAATGGCCAGGCTGCGTTCCTGTTCTTGTTGACGTCGGCGCTAGCTCCGGTGATTCGCCTCTCGTACATGCGCATGGTCGTAATGGCCTTGCCTTATACGGTTGCGTTGACGGTTTCCGGGTTGCTTTGCGTGATTTATGCGCTGTGACATAGGTCCTTCAGAAACCAGTGAGGCAGCGTAACATTGCCGCCTATGCTTCCACTTGAAAAGATTCGGATTGGCGTGATCGGCCTTGGCTATGTCGGGCTGCCTTTGGCTGTCGAATTTGCCAAGCGCTATCCCACCGTTGGTTTTGACATCAAGCAGGCCCGCGTCGACGAGCTGCGCGTCGGTAAAGATTCCACGCTTGAGGTGAGCAGCGATGAACTGGCGAACTCCGCTGAGCTTTCTTTTTCCACGAGCATCGATGACTTGCATGACTGCAATTTTTACATCGTCACGGTTCCAACCCCGATCGGCATAAACAAGCGGCCCCTGTTGACGCCTTTGAGGGGAGCCAGTGAGCTTATTGGGAAAGTCATTGGCCGCGACGATGTCGTTGTTTACGAATCTACTGTGTATCCGGGTTGCACGGAGGAATTTTGCATTCCCATCGTCGAACAAGTATCGGGCATGCAATTCAACAAGGACTTCTTCGTGGGCTATAGCCCAGAGCGAATAAACCCGGGTGACAAAGATCATCGTTTGCCGACTATCAAGAAAGTAACATCCGGTTCCACGCCTGAGGCAGCGGACCTGGTCGACTCGGTTTATGCCAGCATTATTACAGCAGGCACGCATAGAGCATCGAGCATTAAAGTGGCCGAGGCGGCAAAAGTCATCGAAAATACCCAGCGAGACGTCAACATCGCCTTGATCAATGAGCTGGCACTGATATTCCATCGTCTCGGAATCGATACCGGGGAAGTGCTGGATGCGGCGGGTTCCAAATGGAACTTTCTGCCATTTCGTCCGGGATTGGTTGGTGGTCATTGTATTGGTGTGGATCCTTATTACCTAACAGCTAAGGCTGAAGAGATTGGTTACCACCCTGAGATGATTCTGGCCGGTAGGCGACTTAACGATCGAATGGGGGAATACGTCGCTTCATGCGTGTTGAAACTGATGATCAGCCGCAACATACAGC